>NZ_WBKP01000014.1 GCF_009602465.1 Cumulibacter manganitolerans
TCGAAGGATCCACCTGGTGGCCGCGCCTACGTTGGAGGCACGCGCTCACTCAGGTCCGTCGTACACCACTCTGCTGGGACTCCACTGGGGCGGTTCACACCCACCCTGCAGGGCGACGGCGTAACGACAGCATCGAGGAGCTCCCTACGAGGGGATGAGCAAGAGAAGTGGGCAGGCAGGCAAGGCCTCGCGCGCCGTAAGACAGCGCAGTGTCAAGCACACGCCAATCACACATTATCCTGCTTTGCGCCCAGTTGCTCACGCTCACATAACAATCCGCCCGAAGAGCGATCCCACTCGGTCGTCACATGGAGGCGGCACAGGACTTAAGACCCCAGGCGAGTTGTGCGCTGAATTGAGCGAAAGGATCCTGCCCGGCGTGCTAGCTCTCACCACCCAAGGCCGCCGACGCTGACGGTGGGCATGAGCGCGGGCCCGGCCTGCGGCGTGATGGTCTGGGCGGCGCTCTTGTCGAGGGCCGCGGCGTGCAGCCACGCCTCAAGGATTTGGCGGGCGGACTGGCGCCAGAACGCGTCGTCGTGGTCCCGCGGTTGCCGTCCTCGCTGCCGGCCACCCGGGTCGCGGCGGCGGGTAGCGACCGAGAGGGTCCTCGCAGCGGGCGATCGGGTTCCAGGCCACCTCGGTGTAGCCCTCGGTGGTCCGGTCGCTCGGCGGGCTGAAGGCGACCACGCGCACGACGGTGCGTCCTTGGCGCGCGGAGACGGTCGCTTCGGACAGGTCGACCTTGGCCGACCGATCAGCGCGGCGCCCGGCACTCCGCGGGCGACAGGAAGCGCTCGCGCGCTATGGTCCGGACGGCGCTCTGAAGGGTCACCTCGCAGAACGCGACCCAGCCGACACGGGGAGGTGGCGTGGCCGTTCGACCAGGCATCCTCGGCATCGATGAGGGCACCACCGGCACGCGCGCCGCCGTCGTTCTCGCGGACGGCTCCATCGGGCCGGTCTTCTACGAGCCACTAATGGTCTCCACGCCGGACGGCCGACGGGTCGAGCAGGACGCCGGCGAGATCTGGGCGAAGACCAGCGACGTCGCGCGGCAAGCCCGCGCCTGGGCCGAGGCGAACGGCGTGCAGCTCGCGGGGCTCTCCATCGCCAACCAGCGGGCAACGAGCGTGCTGTGGGACCTCCGCGACGGGACGCCGCTGGCCCCGGCCGTCGTGTGGCAGGACCGCCGGTACGCCGACGAGCTCGCGGACCTCGCGGCCGAGTGGGACGACCGGCTGATCGCCGCGACCGGGCGGCCGGTCGGCACGCGGTCCCCGCTGCTGTGGCTCACCCGCTGCATCCGCGAGGTGCCCGCCGTCGCGGACGCGTTCCGTGCGCGCCGGCTCGCGTTCGGCACGGTCGACGCCTGGCTGCTGCACCAGCTCACCGCCGGGCAGACCCGCACGTTCTCGGCCACCAACGCGCAGTCGATCGGTGGGCTCGTCCTCGACGACCTGACCTGGCTGCCGGGCTGGTTGGCGGCGCTCGGCGTCCCCGGCGGCGTCCTCCCGGTCGTCACCAACGACGCGGGAACGCTCGGCACCACCGATCCTGGGGTCCTCGGGGAACGGCTCCCGATCGCCGCAGCCGTCGGCGACCAGCACGCCGCCTGGGTCGCACTGGGCGCGGACCGCGCTGGCGACACGACCGTCGTGCACGGCACCGGCAGCTTCGTCAGCATGCTCACCGGGGCCCCGCCGGCGGCGTCGCACGAGATCGACAACGCGCTGTACGAGATCGCCTGGCGGACGCCCACCGACAGCCGCGATGCCGTCGAGGCGTTTGCCGCCACCACCGGCGCGGCCGTCGACTGGCTGTGCACCGGGATCGGGCTGTTCAGCGGCCCGGAGCAGCTCGGCGCGCTCGCCGCGAGCGCTCCGCACGCCGCCGCGCCCTGGTTCGAGCCGTCGCTCGCCGGCGTCCGCACGCCGGTGGCCGACCCCTCAGCCACCGGGCTGCTCGGCGGCCTGACCCTGGCAACGGACAAGGCAGCGATTGCCCGCGCCGTCGTTGACGGCGTCGCGCACACGGTCGGCGACCTGGTGGAGGCACTCGCCACCGTGTCGGGCGCCGCGCCGCGGATCCTGCGGTGCGGCGGCGGGCTCGCGCGCAGCGACGTGCTCGCCCAGGCACAGGCCGACCTCCTCGGCGTCCCGGTCGAGCGCGCCGCCGATTTCGACACCGCGAGCCTGCGGGGCGCTGCCTACCTCGCCGGGATCGAGCTCGGCGTCTGGCCGGATCGCGCCGCCGCGCTCGGTACGCTCCCTGGGGGCGACTTGTTCGAGCCGCGGATCTCCGCGCAGGAGCGCGCCGACCTGCGCGGCGCGTGGCAGGTCGCGACCCGACGCCCGACGACCGAAGGGGAGCGATGAGCCGCCATATCCAGCTGCCGGGCCGGCGCGCCAGAACGGGCCGCTTCACGTCGATCCGCCGCACCCCGCTGCAGCTGCCACGGGAGCAGGCCATCGCCGACGTCGACTCCGGCGGCGAGTACGACGTCCTCGTCATCGGCGGCGGCGTCACGGGCAGCTACGTCGCGCTCGACTGCGCCACCCGCGGGCTGCGCGTCGCCCTGGTCGAGAAGGACGACTTCGCCTCGGGCACGTCGTCGAAGTCCTCGAAGATGGTGCACGGCGGCCTGCGGTACATCGAGCAGGGCAACCTCGGCCTGGTCCGGCACGCGCTGCTGGAACGACAGCGGCTGCGGACCAACGCGCCGCACCTGGTCCAGCGGCTGCCGTTCCTGTTCCCCGTGCTCGCCCACGACGGCGTGTTCGACCCGCGGCTTGCGAAGGCCTTCGAGGGTCTGCTGTGGACCTACGACCTCGCCGGCGGCTGGCGCATCGGTCGCCTGCACCAGCGGCTGACCGCGGACGAGGTGCTCAGCCGCGCCCCGCTGCTGGCCGGCGCCGACGTCCGCAGCGGATTCCTCTACTACGACTGCCGGGCGGACGACGCCCGCCTCACGCTCACCATCGCCCGGACCGCCGCGCACTACGGCGCGACCCTGCTCAACGGCGCCCGCGTCACCGGGCTGATCGAGGTCGACGGCCGGGTGCGCGGCGCGCGCGTCGACACCGGCGCCGGCCAGGTCGACGTCCGGGCCCGCGTCGTCGTCAACGCGACCGGCGTGTGGAGCGACACCGTCGACGCCCTCGCCGACCCCGCCCACGAGCCGCGGGTACGGCCCGGCAAGGGCGTGCACCTCGTGCTGCCCTGGACCCGGCTGCGGATCGACGGCACCGTCACCGTGCCGATCCCCGGCCGCAGCCGGCGCGCGACCTGCACCCGCTGGGGCGACTGCGTCATCGTCGGGCTCACCGACACCGACTACGACGGCCCGCTGGACGACGTGCAGTGCACCGGCGACGAGATGCGGTTTCTGCTCGACGGGGTCAACGCCGCGTTCGGCACCGACCTCTCCGACGCGGACGTGGTCGGCAGCTACGCCGGCCTGCGGCCGCTCGTCGGCAGCAAGGAGGGCGCCACGCTCACCATGAGCCGCGACCACTCGATCACCGTCGACGTCCGCGCCATGGTGACCGTCACCGGCGGCAAGCTGACCACCGCCCGCCACATGGGCGAGCTGGTCACCGACCAGGTGGACCGGCTGCTCGAGCGCAACGGCCGGTGCCGCACCAAGACCCTGCCGCTGCTCGGCGGCGCAGGTTACGACGCCGAGGCCACCACGGCCACCGGCGGCCTCGCCGCGCACCTGAGCGGGCGGTACGGCACCGAGGCCGCCTTCGTCAGCGCGCTGATCGCCGAGGACCCCGCGCTCGGCAAGCCCATCGTGGACGGGGCGCCGCACGTCATGGCCGAGGTCGTGTACGCCGCACGCTGCGAGCTCGCCCGGTCGGTCGACGACGTGCTGTCCCGCCGCACCCGGCTGCGGCTGTTCGCGCGCGACCGGTCGGTGGACGCGGCCCCCGCCGTTGCCGAGATCCTCGGTCGCGAGCTCGACCTCGACGCGGCGGAGCGTGACCGGCAGGTCGCCGAGTACGCCGCGAGCATCGCGCACGAGAAGCAGTGCCTGACGACGACCAGCAGCGCCTCGTGAAGGAGAACGCATGATCAGCCGCCAGACGATCACCACCGGGTTCAACCACGGCAACTACCTGCCGAGCCGGCCCAACCCGCCGCGGTACGGCGATGCGACGCCGCCCGGCACCGGCGACGCGTCGCTGCAGCGGGACGTCGTGCCGATCCCCGACGAGGTGCTCGCGAAGCTGCGCGATGCCGCCGAGGCCGTGCACACCGACCGCGACACCGTCGTCCTGCGCACCCGCGACTGGTGGGCCGGATCGATGATCGGCGAGACCGCGGGGCACCCGGCGACGCCGGACGCCGTCATCGTCGAGGCCGGCTCGGCCGACCAGGTCGCGCAGGTGCTGCGGATCTGCCACGAGGCGCGGATCCCGGTGACGCCGTCCGCCGGACGCAGCAACGTCACCGGCGCGGCCCTGCCGGTGCACGGCGGCGTGGTCCTCGACCTGTGCCGACTGAACGCGATCGTCGGCTTCGACCGCGACTCGCTGGTCGTCGACGTCCAGGCCGGGATGTTCGGCGACGCCTTCGAGCAGCAGCTGCAGGAGACGTACGGCGTGACCACCGGCCACTGGCCGTCGGCGTTCGCGATGTCGACGGTGGGCGGCTGGGTCGCCTGCCGCGGCGCGGGCCAGCTGTCCACGCGCTACGGGAAGATCGAGGACATGGTCGTCGGCCTCGACGTCGTGCTCGCCGACGGCCGGCAGGTGACCCTGCAGGACTACCCGCGGGCGGCCACCGGGCCGGACCTGCGCCAGGTCTTCATCGGATCCGAGGGCACGCTCGGCGTCATCACCGCCGTCCGGCTGCGCACCCATCGGCTGCCCGGGTACGCCAAGGCGATCGCGTTCGGCTTCGAGTCGTTCGCCGCCGGGCTGGACGCCTGCCGCGAGATCATGCAGCGCGGCGCCACCCCCGCCGTCCTGCGGCTGTACGACAAGAAGGAGAGCGGCACCCACTTCGGGCACCCCGACACGAACCTGCTGCTGATCGCCGACGAGGGCGAGCCCGCGATCGTCGACGCGATGATCGCGACGAGCGAGGCGGCGTGCGAGGGCGCCGCGCGGCTCGACGACCATCAGGTGTTCGACGACTGGCTCGACGACCGGATGCGGCTCGGCAAGTCCGCCGCGGGCTTCACGCCGGGCCCCGGCTTCGTCGCGGACACCCTCGAGATCGCCGCCGAATGGTCGGCCCTGCCGGCGATCTACGACGATGTCGTCGCGGCGATCGAGTCCGTTCCCGGCACGCTCCGTGCCTCGGCGCATCAGTCGCACGCCTACACCGACGGCGCGTGCGTGTACTTCTCGCTGCGCGGCGACGTCGAGGTGGACCGCCGCCGGGAGTGGTACCGCGCCGCGTGGGACGCCGCGAACGACGTGCTGATCAAGCATCGCGCGGCGTTGAGCCACCATCACGGCTGCGGGCTGCTGCGGGCGCCGTACCTGCCCGAGTCCCTCGGACCCGCGTTCGAGATCCTCGTGTCGATCAAGCACGCGCTGGATCCGCACGGCATCATGAACCCGGCGAAGCTGGGGCTGCCCAGCCCGTTCGGACGCTCGCCCCTCGACTCGTGAGCGCCGCGCCGGAACGGTCATTCCCGCGTCAGTTGTTTCACATTGCTAACGAAACTGTCCACAGCGTAGGTTCGAGGCAACTACAGGAGGTGCCCGATGAGACTCGAGGCCACTGAGCTCACCGACGACGAGCGCGCGCTGCAGCAGGAGGTCCGCTCCTGGCTACGTAAGCGGTTGCCCGTGGGGAGCTATCCTCTCGGGCTGGGCATGTCCGGCGAGATCGATCCGGAGTTCTCCCGGGACCTCGGCGCGCAGGGCTGGCTCGGCATGGCGCTGCCGACGGAGTACGGCGGTCACGGCCGCACCGCCGTCGAGCGGCTGATCGTGGTCGAGGAGCTGCTCGCCGTCGGTGCTCCGGTGGGCTTCCACTGGGTCGGCGACCGGCAGAGCGGCCCGAGCATCGCCAAGCACGGCACCGAGGAGCAGAAGCGCGACCTGCTGCCGCGGATCGCCCGCGGCGAGGTCTCGTTCGCGATCGGGATGAGCGAGCCCGACTCGGGCTCCGATCTCGCCTCCCTACGCACCCGCGCGGTGCGCGAGGGCGACGGCTGGCGGGTCAACGGCACCAAGATCTGGACCTCCGGTGCCTACGAGTCCACGCACATCCTGGCGCTGTTCCGCACCTCCGAGGACAAGCACACCGGCCTCACGCAGTTCATCGTCCCTCGCGAGACCGAGGGCATGTCGATCAACAAGATCCCGTTCATCGACGGCACCCGGCACTTCTGCGAGATCAGCTTCGAGGACATGTACCTCCCGGACTCGCTGCGCATGGGCGAGGTCGGCGGCGGCTGGGGCCAGAACACCGCCGAGCTCGTGCTCGAGCGGGGCGGCGTCGACCGGTGGATGTCGGTCATGCCGATCCTGGAGAACTGGGCGACGTCCCGCTCGGTCGAGGGGGACGCCGCGGCCGCGGCCGATCTCGGCGCGATCGCGGCCCGGTCCTGGGCGTTCCGCGGCATGTCGCTGTCGGTCGCCCGCATGGTCGACGAGGGCAAGAGCCCGGTCACCGAGGCCGCGCTGATCAAGGAGATGGCGACCCGCTTCGAGCAGGAATGCACCGACATCGTCGCCCGCCACTACGGCCGTACGCCGGACCTGCACTCCGACGATCCGCACGAGTCGCTGCTGGCGCGGGCGATCCTGGTGTCCCCGTCGTGGTCGATCCGCGGCGGCACGAACGAGATCCTGCGGACCGTCATCTCGAAGGGACTGAACAAGCGATGAGCGACGTACGAGCCGACCGCGACCTGGTCGCGACCGTCCGCGAGCTGTTCCGCGAGCGGTGCCCCCACGAGGTCGTCACCCAGGCCGAGGCCGACGGCGCAGCACCGGAGAAGCTGTGGGCCGAGGTCGTCGGCATGGGCCTGCACCTCGTCGGCATCCCGGAGGAGGCCGGTGGCTCCGGTGGCACGATCCTCGACGCGCTGGCGATCCTGCACGCCGCCGGCGAGCAGGCGGCGCCGCTGCCGCTCGCCGAGACCATGCTGGCCGCGATGATCCTGGCCGACGCCGGAGCGCAGATCCCCGAGGGCGCGCTGGCCGTCGTCCCACCGACCGCCGAGCTGCGCGTCGAGGGTGACCAGGTGAGCGGCGCGGCCGCACGGGTGCCGTGGGCACGCGGCGCCGAGCTGCTCGTCGGCGTCGTCGACGGCAAGGCGTTCACCGCTCCGGTCGAGGTCACCCGGGAGGGCGTCGACATGGCCGGGATGCCATGCGACGACGTCCGCATCGACGGGACGGTCGTCGGCGACACCGCCGCCGACCTCGGGCTGCTGGGCGCCCTCGCGCGGTCCGCGCAGCTCGCCGGAGCCCTCGAGGCCGCGAGCGACCTCACCCGGCAGTACGTCGGCGAGCGCGTGCAGTTCGGCCAGCCGGTCGGCCGCTTCCAGGCGGTGCAGCAGCACGTCGTGACGCTCGCCCAGATGGCGGCGATGGCGTCGCTGTCGGTCGATCGCGCCGCGCTGGCGACCCTCCGCGGCCCCGCGCCGTTCGAGATCAAGGCGACCAAGCAGGTCATCGACAAGAACGCGACGGTCGCGGCACGCGCCGCCCACCAGGCGCACGGCGCGATCGGCATGACGCAGGAGTACCGCCTGCAGCAGCTCACCCGCCGGCTCTACGCATGGCGCGGTGAGTACGGCGACGAGAAGCAGCTGGCGCTTGAGCTCGGCACCAAGATCGCGGCGCACGGCAAGCTGCACGAGGTCATCGTCGCGGGCTCCGAGATCATCAAGTAGCACCCGGCGGACGTCGCTGCTAAGCGGCAGCGGCGGACCGGCCGGCGAATCCGAGCACGTCTTATCGAGATGGAGTGATCGACGCATGGGAGATCTGCAGGTATCGAAGGAAGGCTATGTAGCGGTTTTCCGGGTGAACCGGCCGCCGCACAACTTCTTCGACCACGCGATGATCAGCGAGCTCGTCGAAGCCGGCGCCCAGGCGGACGCCGATCCGGACACCCGGGCCATCGTGCTGTGCTCCGAGGGCAAGAACTTCTGCGCAGGCGCCAACTTCGGCGACTCCGGCGGTGGGTTCGGCCCGGAGCGCGCCGAGACCTCCCGCAAGCTCTACACGCACGCCGCCGAGCTGTTCCGCATCCAGACCCCGATCGTGGCGGCGGTGCAGGGCGCGGCCGTCGGCGGCGGCCTCGGCCTCGCAGCGATGGCCGACTTCCGCGTCGCCAGCCCGGCGTCCCGGCTGCACGCGAACTTCGCGCGGCTCGGCTTCCACCAGGGCTTCGGGCTCAGCGTGACCCTGCCGCGGCTCATCGGCGAGCAGAAGGCCAGCGAGATGCTGCTGCTTGCCCGCGCGGTGAAGGGCGAGGAGGCGCTGGCGATCGGCCTGGTCGACCGGCTCGCCGACGACCCGTACGCCGGTGCGCTCGAGCTGGCGGGGCAGATCGCGGCCAACGCGCCGATCGCCGTCCGCTCGATCCGCGAGACGCTGCGCGGCTCACTGGCGGACGACGTCAAGGCGGTCCTCGATCGCGAGCTCACCGAGCAGACCGCGCACTGGGCCACCGAGGACTGTGCCGAGGGCATCAAGGCGAACCTCGAGCGCCGCGAGGCGGCCTTCCACAACCGCTGACTTGCCGCCGGCGGCGACGCCGAGAAGCACCCTCGGCGGCGCCGCTGCTGGCAGGATCAGGGGATGTTCACCACCAGGCCTGAGCTCACCGGAACCTTCGGCGCGGTTGCATCCACGCACTATCTCGCGTCGTCCAGCGGGATGGCGGTGCTGGAGACCGGCGGCAACGCGTACGACGCGGCGGTGGCGACCGCGTTCGTGCTGCACGTCGTCGAGCCGCACCTGAACGGGCCCGGCGGCGACGCGCCCATCATGCTGGCGCACGCCGGCAAGGAGCCCGTCGTGCTGTGCGGGCAGGCGCCCGCGCCGGCCGGCGCCACGATCGCGCACTACCGGTCCGAGGGCCTGGAGACCGTGCCCGGCACCGGGCTGCTCGCGCCGTCGACGCCCGGCGCGGTGCCGGCCTGGCTGACCCTGCTGCGCGATCACGGCACGCTGCCGCTGGGCGAGGTGCTGAAGTACGCGATCGGTTACGCGCGGCACGGCCACCCGGTGATCGCCCGCGTGGCGGGGACCATCGCCTCGATGGCCGACTACTTCACGACGCATTGGCCGACGTCGGCCGCGCAGTGGCTGCCGCACGGACGCGCGCCGCAGGCCACCGAGCTGGTCACCAACGAGCCGTACGCGCGGACGCTGGAGCGGCTGTGCGCCGAGGCCGCCGCCGTCGCCGACCGGGCCGAAGGGATCGACGCCGCCCTGCGCGCGTGGAGCCACGGGTTCGTCGCCGAGGCGATCAGTCGCTTCGTCACCACCCCGGTGCGCGACTCCTCCGGCGCCGACCACGCCGGGGTCATGACCGCCGACGACCTCGCCTCCTGGAGCCCGACGTACGAGGAGCCGGTGAGCTATGTCTGGCGGGGGAGCCAGGTCTACAAGTGCGACCGGTGGTCGCAGGGCCCGGTCCTGCTGCAGCAGCTCGCGCTGCTCGATCCGCTGCTGCCGGAGCGCGCCGACGACTGGACCGTCGACATCGTGCACCACGCGATCGAGGCGGCCAAGCTCGCCTTCGCCGACCGCGATGCCTACCACGGAGACTCGGGAGACGACCTGCTCGACGTGGCGGAGCTGCTCGACCCGGCCTACCTCGACCAGCGCCGCGCGCTGATCACCGGCGCCGCGTCCGAAGAGCTCCGCCCCGGCCGGCCCGGTGGCCGGGAGCCACGGCTCGCCTCGGCCGTCCGTCGGGTGGGCGCCAAGCCGCCCTCGAAGGCCGGCATCGGCGAGCCCACGGTCAAGCAGGACGACGTCCCGCGCGGCGACACCTGCCACATCGACGTGGTCGACCGGTGGGGCAACGTCGTCAGCGCCACGCCGAGCGGCGGGTGGCTGCAGGCGTCGCCGTACATCCCCGAGGTGGGCTTCTGCCTCGGCAGCCGGCTGCAGATGTGCTGGCTCGAGGAGGGCCTCCCGTCGTCCCTGCAGCCCGGGCGCCGCCCGCGGACGACGCTGTCGCCGTCGATGAGCGTCGACCTGGACACCGGCCGGACGACGGGATTCGGCACGCCGGGCGGCGACCAGCAGGACCAGTGGCAGCTCGTCTTCCTCCTCGCGCACACGGTCCTCGGCCGCAATCTGCAGGAGTCGATCGATTCGCCGGCCTGGCACAGCGAGGCGGTCGTCTCCTCGTTCGACCCGCGGGTGTGGCGCCCCCTGGTCGTCGCGGTCGAGTCCCGGATGCCCGCCGGCGTCCTCGACGGGCTGCGCGAGCGCGGCCACACGCTCGAGGTCGGCGACCCGTGGTCGCTCGGCCGGCTCTCGGCGGCGTCGTACGAGCCGCGCACCGGGCTGATCCGCAGCGCCGCCAACCCGCGCGGCATGCAGGGCTACGCCGTCTCCCGGTAAGCCGTCTTGAGAACCGTTCCCCAGCGCGGACACCCCTGATGCGGTGGCTTCCGCCTCGCTCACGCCTGTGGCGGTGGCTTGTACCCCGCTATGTAGCCGAAAGCGGGGTGCAACCCACCGCGAGAGGGGAAGCGGTCAGGTCTCGTCGTACTGGTAGAGGTCGTACTGCTGCATGAGCTCGATGAGCTTGTCGGCGTACGCCGGATCGGTTGCATAGCCCGCTTTCGCGACTTCCTTGGCGAACCGGTCGGGATCGTCGACGTGCTCGAACGCCGTCTCGTAGCGCGAGTTGGTGGCCAGGAAGTGCCCGTGGTCGCGGAACGAGTCCTCGGCGCTGCCGTAGGTGCGGAAGCTCGCCACCTGGTTGTGGCAGGCGCCGTCGTCGGTGCACTCCTGCGTGACCTTGTCCATGCAGCCGGTCGCGTACGGCGAGTCGCCGCTGCACTTGATGCCGAAGTAGTTGCGGCCCTTGACCGTGAGCTCCGACTTCGCCCAGTGCGACTCGACGATCGCCTGCGCCAGCGCCACCGAGGCGGGCACGTCGTACTCGTCCATGCCCTCCTGCGCCGGCACGACGGCGTACTCGATGAACGCGGTCGGGTCGGTGGGCGCGCGGCCGGTGCGGACGTCGTCCTCGCCGGAGATCGTCCAGATCGCGGTCGCCGCCACGACGGCGGCCAGCCCGGCGACCGTCCGCCGTCGGCGCCGCAGCATCGCCTCCCGCGCGGCCTTGGTGCGGCGCGGCCGCGCCCGTCCGGATAGGGTGCTGCTCGACTTCTTCGTCGCGACCCGCGACGTGGAGCTCCGGCTAGAGGACGTCTTCGCGGCCTGCGTCCGGGAGCGCGGCGGCGCCGCCGTCGACCGTGCGGTGGCGCTGGTCGACCGGGCAGTGGCGCCGGTCGCCCGGCGGCTGCCGGCGGAGGTGCGGCCGGCGGCTGCGGTGCGGCTGCCGGCGGAGCTGTGGCCGGCGGCTGAGGTGCGGCCGCCCGAACGCTGGGCGACCGACGCCTCAGGCCTTCGCCGCGTAGTCATCGATCTGCTGCAGGATCCGGGTCTTGGTGGCATCGGGCGCGAACGAGCGGCGTACCGCCTCCCGCGCCAGATCGGCGACACCGTCGCGATCGAGCGACAGCAGGTCGGCCGCGATCTCGTACTCGCGGCACAGCGTCGTGCCGAACATCGGCGGGTCGTCGCTGTTGATGGTGACCGGCACGCCCGCCTCGACCAGCGTCCGCAGCGGGTGCGCCTCAAGGGTCTCGACACAGCGGGTGGCCACGTTGGACGTCGGGCAGACCTCCAGGGAGATCTGCCGCTCCGCCAGGACCTCCATCAATCGAGGATCGTGCACGGCGGCGATGCCGTGCCCGATGCGTTCGGCGTGCAGGTGGTCGATCGCGTCCCACATCGTCTGCGGGCCGGTCGACTCGCCGGCGTGCGGGACCGACCGCAGGCCGGCCGAGCGGGCCGCGTCGAAGTGCGGCTTGAACTGCGGGCGCGGCACGCCGATCTCGGGACCGCCGAGCCCGAAGCCCACCAGCGACGAGGGGCCGTGATCGAGCGCGACCATCAGCGTCGTGTCCGCGCCGGGTACGCCGTTCTCGCCCGCGATGTCGAAGATCCACTGCAGCTCGATGCCGAACTCGCGTTCCGCGCCGAGCCGCGCATCCTCGATGGCCTCGACGTACGCCTCAGGCGCGATGCCGCGGATCACCGATGTCTCGGGGGTGCAGGTCAGCTCGGCGTACCGCACGCCCTGGGCGGCCAGGTCCCGCGCGACGCCGAAGGTGAGGGACCGGACGTCCTCAGGTGTGCGCACGAGGTCCACCACGGAGAGGTACAGCTCGACGAAGTGCGCGAAGTCGGTGAAGGTGAAGTACGCGGCGAGCTCGGCGGGGTCGGTCGGGACCGCCCCCGGGTGACGGGACGCCAGCTCGGCCACCACCGCCGGCGACGCCGACCCCACGTGATGCACGTGCAGCTCGGCCTTCGGCAGGCCGGCGATGAACTCTCGCAGCGGATGGTGTGGGGGAACCGTCATGCGGTCTAGTGTGTCTCATACCGGTGCGCATGTGGCGGAACGCCCGCCCGCGGACACCGGCGGATCGCCCGCCATCCCTCGAAGCAGCTCGACGACAAGGTTGATGCACGCAGATGTCGACACCTCCCCGCAACGGCGGCTACCAGCCCGATCCGTACCAGCAGCAGTACGACGCGTACACCGCGCCCCACCAACCGCAGCCCGGGCCCGGCGGCTGGCCGCCGCAGCAGCAGGGCCAGCCGCAGTACGGGGCCGCGCCAGGCTGGCAGCAGCCGGGCCAGCCGCCGTACGCCGCCGGACCCCAGGGGCCGGGGTGGGGCCACGAGCCGCCGAAGAACAACAACAAGCTGCCGATCATCGTCGGGGCGGCGCTCCTCGTCATCGGCGCGGTCGTGGCAACCATCATCATCGTCACGAACAAGTCCGACAGCTCGAGCAGCGCGGCGTCCACGTCGACCAGCGAGCAGGCCTCCGCACCGGACAGCGGCGGCTCCTCCGAGCCGACCGGCTCCGAGCCGACCGACTCCGGATCCGAGCCGAGCGGCGGTTCCGGTGGGTCGAGCAACGGCACGCTGCCGGCCGACTTCCCGGTCCCGCCGAGCGTCCAGGTCGACGACAGCGGCACCTACTGCTCCGGCAAGACGTGCTTCGGCAGCTTCAAGACGGACGATCCGGCCGCGGCGTACGACGACTGGGTCGCCGCGCTCGAGGACGCCGGGTACTCCATCTCCTCGAAGAACATCGCCGGCAAGGGCAAGGACACCATCTGGACGATCGAGGCCGAGGGCCCGCTGTCGATCGCGATCTACTACGCCTCGCAGGGAGCGTTCACCAGCTCCTGATGCCGGCGACGGTGGGGAAGGATCGGCCATGAGAGCGAGCACCGCAGTGGAGCAGCTGCTCCCGTGGCTGCTGGACACCGACGTCGCGCTGCGCTGGCGGGTGGAGCGGGATCTGGCCGGGGCGCCGCCGTCCGTCTGGCAGGCGACTCGCGCCCGCGTCGGCACCGAGGGGATGGCCGCGCGCCTGATCGCCGCCCAGGATCCGGACGGGCAGTGGGCCGGGGGCGCCTACTTCCCGTCCGACGCGACGCCGGACGAGCCGGGCCAGCCGTGGACCGCGACCACCTGGACGCTGACCACCCTGCGCGAGTGGGGCGCCGATCCCGCCGACCTGCGGTACCGCGACACCGCGGGACTGCTCGAGCGGAACGCGCGCTGGGAGTACGACGACCTCCCGTACTGGGACGGCGAGGTCGACTGCTGCATCAACGCCATGACCGTCGCCAACGGGCTGTGGCTCGGCCGGGACATGCGCGCGCTCGCGCACTGGTTCCCGGAGCACCGGCTCGCCGACGGCGGCTGGAACTGCGAGTGGGTGGAGGGCTCGAGAAGGTCCTCGGTCCATTCGACCCTGAACTCGCTGAAGGGGCTGCTGGAGTACGAGCGCACCGTCGGCGCTGCCGATCCGCGGATCGACGCGATCCGGGAGGCGCGTCGTGGCGGCGAGGAGTACCTCCTCGAGCGGCGGCTGCTGCACCGGCTGCGCGACGGCCGGCCGTTCGGCGACTGGGTCACCAACTCGATCTACCCGATGCGCTGGAAGTACAGCGCGCTGCACGCGCTGAACTACTTCCGGGACGCGGCGGCGTTCGACGGTACCGAGCCCGACGCGCGCTGCGTCGAGGCGATCGAGCTGCTGCGCGCGCAGCAGCAGCCCGACGGCACCTTCCTGCAGGGCGAGCTGCTGCCCGGACGCACCTGGGTGGACATCGACGTTCCCGCCGGCCGACCGTCGCCCTGGGTCACGTACCACGCGCTGCGGGTGCTGACCTGGTGGGACGACCGGCCGGCCTGAGGGCTACTTCGCGCTCTGCCCGTCGTCGATCTGGACGGTGGTGCCGGTGACGGCCTCCGACGCGGGGGAGATGAGGAACAGCAGCGTGCTGTCCATCTGCGCGGGCTGCCCGATCCGCTTGCGGGGCGTCCGCGCGGCCAGGTCGCCCATCCGCTCGAGCATCCCGTCCATCATCTCGCTGGCGAACATCCCGGGCGCGATGGCGTTGACATTGATGTTGAACCGCGCCCACTCGACCGACAGCGCGGCGGTCATCCGGACGACCGCCGCCTTGGTGATCGAGTACAGCGCGGCCCCGTGCCCGTCATAGCGGAACGCCGCCATCGAGGCGACGTTCACGATGCGGCCGCCGCGCTTCTCGGCGATCAGCCGTCGCGCGAACTCCGAGGCGAGGATGAACGGGCCGCGCAGGTTGGTGCCGATCACCGAGTCGATGAGCTCGACCGACATCTTCGTCGCGTACTGCGCGTCCGGGATGCCGGCGTTGTTGATCAGGATCGTCGGGACGCCGACCTGATCGACCGCGCTCTGGTAGGCCGCGAAGATGGAGTCGGCGTCGGTCACGTCCATCTCGATCGCCACCGCCCGCCCGCCCGCGGCGGTGATCTCCTCGACCAGCTGGTCCAGCTTGGCCTTCCGCCGCGCGGTGACCACGACCGTGGCACCCGAGGCGGCGATCACCTGCGCGAACCGTCGTCCGAGGCCCGAGCTCGCACCGGTCACGAAGGCGATGTCGCCGGTCAGGTCGGCCGCGTTGTTCGGCAGCGGGTACTGGGTCATGAAGTCCTCCGAGAGTCGATAGTTCGCACTGCTAGGAATTCTTATCAGCAAACCCGCCGAGGCGCTGCCTTTGCGGCGATCCGGGGCACGGAACGCCGTGGCGCCGCGCGGCCCGCTCCTCCGGCTACCCGGGGATGATCGACTTCGTCACCGTCGCGGTGGCCACGACATGTCCCTCGGCCCGCGCCTCGGCGCGCAGGAACGCCAGCGACCTGCCGACCCGCACCACCTCGGCGGTGAGCCGGACGGTCGATCCGCCGGGTACGCCCTTCATCAGCGAGATGTTCACGGCATGCGACACCGCGATCTTGTCCTCCGCGAGGTGCGGGAGCAGCGCCAGGTAGCAGGTCATGTCGAGCAGGGTGTAGACGACGCCGCCGTGCAGCCAGCCGCCCGGTCCCTGGGTGGGCTCATCGACCACGAAGGTCGCGCCGGCCGCCGGGTCGTCCGCGTCGATGAGCGAGACGCCCAGAAAGCGGTGCAGCGGTAGGTCGATGATCGCGGCGACGCGCGCCTGCAGGGCCGAGCTGTCCATAGGTTGTTCCTCCGGTCGCCACGATACGGCCCGGCGCATCGGAGGATCGAGCCGATCTCGGGTGGGTGCCCCGACCGGCGCCCCTCGGGTCCGGTCAGCGGTCTCCGCCAAAACGTCGCCGAGTCGGGGCACTGTCCACCCCGAATGCCCAATGCCCCTCCAGGACGTCGATCTCCGGAGCGCGCGGCGCCGGACTATGCTGGCCGCAGCACAACGACAGGGGAGCGCCACGCGGCGCTGAGAGTGCGGATCGTCCGCAGACCCTCGAACCTGATCCGGTTAGCACCGGTGTAGGAAGTCGGGAAACTCAGTCGAAGACCCCGCGCCAGCGGGCGATCGAGCTCCCTCGCAGCAATGGAGGGAACATGTCGAAGCACAGTGCGGCGCTCGCCGCGATCACCATCACCGCCGCGGTGACGCTCAGCGCCTGCGGCGTCGGCGGCGGCGGCTCGTCCGACGCCAAGACCGTCACGGTCATGACGCACGACTCGTGGGCGGCGCCGGCCGAGCTGATCAAGAAGTTCGAGAAGGACTCCGGATACACGGTCAAGATCCAGACCGCCGGCGACGCAGGCGAGCTCACCAACAAGCTCATCCTCAGCAAGGACAACCCGAGTGCCGACGTCGTCTTCGGCATCGACAACACCCTCGGCATCCGCGCCGTCGACGCCGGCGTGTTCAGGCCGTACTCCTCGGCCAAGGCGACCGATCAGGCGAAGAGCCTCGCGCTGCCCGGAGCGGACGACGACCTGACGGCCATCGATTACGGCGACGTCTGCCTGAACGTCGACAACGGCTGGTTCGCGTCGCACGGGCTGGCCGCACCGACCTCGCTGGACGACCTGATCAAGCCCGAGTACCGGGACCTGCTCGTCACCCCGAGCGCTGTCACCTCGTCGCCCGGCACCGCCTTCTTCCTCGCCACGGTGGCGAAGTACGGCGAGAACGGCTGGCAGGGCTACTGGACCAAGCTGCGCGACAACGGCGTCAAGATCACCAGCGGGTGGACCGACGCCTACTCGGTCGACTTCTCCGGCGGCGAAGGCAAGGGGTCCCGCCCGATCGTGGTCTCGTACGCGTCCTCGCCACCGTTCACCATCCCCAAGGGCGGCGGCGAGCCCACGACCTCCGCCGTGCTGTCCACCTGCTTCCGGCAGATCGAGTACGCCGGGGTCGTGAAGGGCACCGACAACACGAAGGGTGCCGAGGCGTTCATCGACTTCATCAGCGAGCCGGCGTTCCAGAAGTCGATCCCTGACAACATGTACATGTACCCGGCCAGCGGGGCCGCGCTGCCCGCGGACTGGGCGAAGTACGCTCCGCTGGCCACCGACCCGCTCACCGTCGACCCGTCGACGATCGCGGCCAAGCGTGACGGCTGGCTCAAGGAGTGGGCCGACGTCACCACCGGCTGACCGGCGGCACCACAGGACAGGGGCTGGATGAGCACTCGCGTACGGGCGGCCCGCCCGGGAGCGCCCGCCTGGCTCCTCGTCCTGATCGCCGCCGTGCCGTTGTGCTTCCTGGCGGTGTTCTTCCTGCTGCCGGTCGGCGGCATGCTGCACCGCGGGTTCTTCGCCGACGGCGCGCTCGACCTGTCCGGGTTCACCGAGACCCTCGCCCGGGCCCGCATCCGACGGCTGGTGTGGCTCACGATCGCCCAGTCCGGGCTGGCGTCGGCGATCTCCGTGGTGCTCGGCGTGCCGGTCGCGTACTGCCTGTACCGGTTGTCGTTCCCCGGCCAGGCGGTGCTGCGGGCGATCGTCACGATGCCGTTCGTGCTGCCGACCATCGTCGTCGGCGTGGCGTTCCGCACGCTGCTGAGCGAGGCCGGACCGCTCGGCTTTCTCGGCCTCGACGGCACCTGGACGGCGATCATCCTGGGGCTGGTCTTCTTCAACATCAGCGTGGTCGCCCGAACGGTCGGTGTGGCATGGCAGGGACTCGGGAGCCGGGCGGAGGAGTCGGCGTCCTCCCTCGGCGCCGCACCCCTGACGGTCTTCCGCACGATCACGCTGCCCGCGCTGCGGCCGGCCATCCTGTCCGCGGCCTCCGTCGTGTTCCTGTTCTGCGCCACCTCCTTCGGCGTCGTGCTCACGCTGGGCGGTCTGCGCTACGGGACGATCGAGACGGAGATCTACCTGCAGACCGCGCACTTCCTCGACCTCAAGACAGCGGCGGTCCTCTCGGTCGTGCAGCTGGTCGTGGTGCTCGCCCTGCTCGCGGTCATCGAACGTGCCCGCCGCACGACGACGACGCGCGCGTCGACCGGCCGATCGAGCCGGCGCCGTCCGGCGGCTGCCGAGTGGCCGGTCCTCGGGGTCACGGCCGGCGTCGTGCTGTTCCTGCTCGCCCCGATCGCCTCCCTGGTCGGCCGGTCGCTGCAGAAGGACGGCGCGTGGACGCTCGCCAACTACGCCGCCCTCGGGACCACCGGAGCCGGCAACGCGCTCCTGGTCACCGTGTGGCAGGCCTTGCAGGTGTCCCTCGTCATCGCCGCGAACGCGACGGTGATCGCGGTGCTGCTCGGGGTGCTGGTCGCGTTCGTGGTGTCTCGCGCTACGCAGACCCGCACCGGACGGCGGTGGGTGTCGGCGTTCGACGCCGCCTTCATGCTGCCGCTCGGGGTCTCGGCGGTGACCGTGGGATTCGGCTTCTTCATCACCTTGAATCACCCGCCGCTCGATCTGCGGACGTCGTCCGTGCTCGTCCCGATCGCGCAGGCGACCGTCGCGCTGCCGCTGGTGGTCCGCACCATCACCCCCGCGCTGACCCAGATCGACGACCGGGCCCGCCAGGCGGCGATGGTGCTCGGCGCGTCGTACGGTCGCGCGCTGCTCACCGTCGACCTGCCGGTCGTGTGGCGACCGTTGCTCGCGGCAGCCGGATTCGCCGCCGCCGTGTCGATGGGGGAGTTCGGCGCCACCTCCTTCCTGGCGCGCGCCGACAACCCGACCCTGCCGGTCGTCATCTACCGGCTCATCTCCCGGCCGGACGCCGAGAACTTCGGGATGGCGATGGCCGCGTCCGTCGTGCTGGCGCTCGTCACGGTCGCGCTCATGGGTCTGGTCGACCGGTTGGGCGTGGGCGCGGTGGGAACGTTCTGATGAGCGAGCTGGTGGTGGAGAACCTGAGCGTGTGCTTCGGGCGGCTGCGAGCCGTCGACGGCGTGGACCTCGGCGTGCGGGGCCCGGAGATCGTCGCGGTGATCGGGCCATCGGGGTGCGGCAAGTCCAGCCTGCTGCGGGCGGTCGCCGGGCTCGAGGTGCTCGCCTCGGGGCGGGTGCTGTTCGACGGCGTGGACCAGGCCGCCGTCCCCGTGCACAAGCGGCGCTTCGGTCTGATGTTCCAGGACGGCCAGCTCTTCGAGCACCTGTCGGTCGCCGACAACGTCGCGTACGGACCGCGCCGGCACGGGGCCGGCCGCGCGTCGGCCGCCGCGACGGCCCGGCGGCTGCTCGGCATGGTGGGGCTGGCGGACTACGGCGACCGCGCGCCGGCGACGCTGTCGGGCGGCCAGCGGCAGCGCGTCGCGCTCGCCCGCGCGCTCGCACCGCGACCGGGCCTGTTGCTGCTCGACGAGCCCCTGTCGGCGCTCGACGCCTCCCTTCGCACCCGGCTCGCCGCCGACCTCCGTACGGCGCTGCGCGAGACGTCGACGATGGGGCTGCTGGTGACCCACGACCACGAGGAGGCCTTCGCCGTCGCGGATCGCGTGGTGCTGATGCGCGACGGCCGGTTCGTGCAGGACGGTACCCCGCGGCAGGTGTGGTCGCATCCGGTGGACGAGGACGCGGCCCTGTTCCTCGGCTACGTGCGAGTGCTGCGCGGGGCGCAGCTGCGGCCGCTGCGGGAGGCCTTCGCTGTCACTGCCGCAGCGCTCGCGATGCGCCCGGGCGCGTTGCGGTTGTCGGGCGCCGAGGGTCGGCCCCCGGAGGGTCGGCTGGCCGCGACGGTGCTGGCGAGCACGCCGACCGTCGACGACCAGCGGATCGTCGTCCGCCTCGCCGACGGGCAGGAGCTGGACGCCGTCGCGCCGATCGAGGCGCTGCTGCAGCCCGGCGATCCGGTCACCCTCGAGCTCGACCGCGGAGCCGTCGCGCCGTTGCCGACGTGATCGTCAGCGCGGGGGCAGCGGGCGATCAGGGCAGGGCGATCGGCTCTGTGCGGGCCGAGCCCGCGCCTGTCGGCCGCCCGTCCGCCGCCGGACCGCCGGCCACCGGGATCAGGTCGGCGATGACGATGGTGACGTTGTCCGGTGCACCCGCCTCGAGCGCCAGGGAGATCAGCCGGTCGGCTGCCTCGTCGATGTCGTCGAGATCCAGTGCCGCGGTGACGTCCGCGGTGTCGACGTAGTCCGTGAGCCCGTCACTGCACACCAGGTAGCGATCACCGTGGATCCGCATGAGCGTCGTGAACCGGGGCGTGACTTCCTTGCCGTTGACCGACTTCAGGACGATGTTGCGGTACGGGTGGTGCTGCGCCTGGTCGGCGGTGATGTCGCCGTTCTCGACCATCATCTGCACGTAGGAGTCGTCGTGGGTCAGCTGCGTGAGCTTGCCGCTGTCGCGCTGGTAGAGGTAGGCCCGCGAGTCGCCGATGTTCGCCACCGCGATCCGGCGGGCTCCGAACAGCACCGCGGTGAGCGTGGTGCCCATGCCCTCGAGATCGGGGTCGTGCTCGACCCGGCGCGCGATCTCGGCCGTCGCGGCCGCGGTGGCCTCGGCGAGCGCCTTGGTCAGCTCGTCGTCGCGCTCGACCTCGTCGAGCGCGGCGAACTGGTCGGCGGTGATCCGCGACGCGACCTCGCCCGCGGCGTGGCCGCCCATCCCGTCGGCGACGACGAGCAGGCGCGGTCCGACGAAGTAGTTGTCCTCGTTGTTCTCGCGCACGAGGCCCTCATGGGTGCGCGCGGCGGTTCGCAACGTGTAAGGCATCTCGCGCTCCTTCGCGGGGCGTGTGGCACTGGCGGACCGCTCGATTCTACCGATTGCGCTGTTGCGCCGCCGTAACCTCGCGCGGGCGGTCGGCGGAAGTGCTTCGGGCGTACCGGCACCTCCGCCGACGCCGTGCTCAGGCGAGCGTGAGGAAGAGCTTCTCCAGCGTCGCCTGATCCTCGGCGCTGATTCCCTCGGGGGACGCCAGGCACTGGCGCATTCCCGAGGACACGATCGCGAAGCCGGCGCGATCCAGCGCGCGGTTCACCGCGGCGAGCTGGTTAACGACGTCCTTGCAGTCGCGGCCCTCCTCGATGAGGCGGATCACGCCGCCGATCTGGCCCTGCGCGCGGCGCAGCCGGTTGATGACGGGGGTCAGGTCGTCGCTGTTGAGAGTGACCATGAGGGGCTCCTGGGGGTCGGGCTGATCAGCCGGTGAGGGTGCTGAGTGCGGTGCTGAGCCGGTCGCGGGCGTCGGCCGCGACGTCGGTGAGGTTCTCGTTGCCGGTCAGGCTGACCATGACGTCGGGATCCATGGCCTCGACCACGGTCGTCGAGTCGTCGACGGCGCGAACGACGACGTTGCAGGGCAGCAGCAGGCCGATCGAGGGCTCGGCCTCCACCGCGGCGTGAGCCAGCGGCGGCCGGCACGCCCCGAGGATGACCTGGGGCGCGATGTCGGCGCCGATCTTCTCCTTCAGGGTGGCGGCGAGGTCGATCTCGGTCAGCACCCCGAAGCCCTGCTCACCCAGAGCGGCACGGGTGGCTTCGACGGTCTCGCCGAACGGGCGACGAACGGTGGCGGACAGGGCGTAGCTCATGGCGGACTCCTCGATGCGCGGGCGGGCTCTGAGAACGCCCATATCATATACCGGCTGGGGTATGTCTGCCAGTTCGCGCATCGCGGCGTGCACCGGCCCTACAAATACCCCGTGGGGTACATCACGAGCCGGCCGGGACCAGTGGCGGAAATACCGCTCCCGGTATTACGGTTAGACGGTCACATACCCCTGAGGGTATCCGCGCCACTCGGCGGCGGCCCTCGGCACCCGTACGAGACAGCGAAGGAAGTAGCCATGAGTGCAGCCCCGGTCATCGTTCCCATCGAGACGCCGACGCTGGGTGACCGTTCCTACCTCGCGCACGACGGCGAGGTTGCAGTGGTCGTCGACCCCCAGCGTGACATCGACCGTGTCCTGTCGATCGCGGAGTCCGCCGGCGTGCGGATCACCCACGTCCTCGAGACGCACATCCACAACGACTACGTCACCGGCGGCCTGGCGCTCGCGCAGGCGACCGGTGCGGCGTACCACGTGAACGCCGCCGACGACGTCTCCTACGACCGGGTCCCCGTCTCCGACGGTGACGTGGTCGAGATCTCCCCGACGATGCGCGTCCGGGTCATCGCGACGCCCGGCCACACGTTCACCCACCTGTCCTACGCCCTGGAGGCCGGCGATCCGCTCGAGCCGGTCGGCGTGTTCACCGGTGGCTCACTGCTGTTCGGCGCGACCGGCCGTCCGGACCTGCTCGGCCACGAGCACACCGACGACCTGGTGCACCACCAGTTCGCCTCCGCCCACCGGCTCGCCGAGGAGCTCCCGGAGCACACTCACGTGCTGCCGACGCACGGCTTCGGATCGTTCTGCTCGGCCGGCTCCACCGGCGACGTCACCGAGTCGACCATCGGCCGGGAGAAGCGGCAGAACCCCGCGCTCACGCAGGACGAGCAGCAGTGGGTCGCCGACACCCTCGCCGGCCTCGACGACTACCCGGCGTACTACGCCCACATGGGGCCCGCCAACAGCGCCGGACCGTCCGGAGCAGATCTGAGCACCCCGGAGGCCGCCGACAAGGAGACCCTCGCGGCGCGGATCGCGGCGGGCGAGTGGGTGGTGGACCTGCGCAGCCGCACGGCGTTCGCCGCCGGCCACGTCACCGGCACGCTGAACTTCGGCATCGACGGCCAGTTCGCCACGTACCTCGGCTGGCTCATCCCCTGGGGCACCCCGCTGACGTTGCTCGGCGACAGCCCCGAGCAGGTGGCGGAGGCGCAGCGCGAGCTGGTCCGGATCGGCATCGACCGGCTGGCCGGCGCCGCCACCGGCAGCCCCGCCGACTGGTCGGACGCCGACCCGGGGACGTTCGAGCGCGCGGAGTTCGCCGACCTCGCCCAGGTCCGCCACCACCGGCCGGTCGCCGTGCTCGACGTGCGTCGCTCCTCGGAGTACGCCGACGGCCACATCGACGGCGCGACCCACATCCCGCTGCACGAGCTGCTCGGTCGTCTCGACGAGGTGCCCGGCGGCGAGGTCTGGGTGCACTGCGCCGCCGGCTACCGCGCGTCCATCGCCGCGTCGGTGCTCGCCGCACACGGGATCCGTCCGGTGGCGATCGACGACAGCTTCGACGAGAGCGCCGCGGCCGCGGGCCTGCCCCTCACCCACTGACCCACCCCACCTTTCCCGCAACACCCACCACGAAGGAGAACTCTCATGTGCCGTCCCGCTACCTGCAAGGTCTGCGGCAAGACCACCTGGGCCGGCTGCGGCCAGCACGTCGACCAGGTGATGGCCGGCGTCCCCCGCGCCGACCGCTGCCCCGGCCACACCGTCGAGCAGAAGGACGCCGCCGCCGGCGGCGGATTCATGTCTCGGCTCTTCGGCCGCTGACCCACCCACCGCCGGCGCAGCGGGCTACCGGCCCGCGCGCCGGCGGTGCCGCCTTGCCCCGATCGCCATGGGCGACGCCGCCCGTGGCGCGCCCCACCTCGCCCGCTGCATCTGCCGTATCTCACCAGACAAGGAGCGATCCCCTCGTGTCACCGCTCGTCCTGCCCGTAGCGCTGCTGATCGGCCTGTCGCTGGGCGCCCTCGGCGGCGGAGGGTCGATCCTCACCGTCCCCGCGCTGGTCTACCTGCTCGGCCAGGACGCCCGGCAGGCCACCACCGCCTCCCTCGTCATCGTCGGTCTCACGTCGCTGATTGCGTTGATCCCGCACGCTCGCCGCGGCAACGTCCGGGTGGGGCAGGGGCTGGTCTTCGGCATCCTCGGCGTCGCCGGCTCCTTCGCGGGAGCCGCCGCGTCGGGCCTGGTACCCCCGGCCGTGCTGCTGACCGCCTTCGCCGCGCTCATGCTCGTGGTCGCGGTCCTCATGCTGCATCGCACTCGCCGGCGAGCCACCGACACCGGTCATGCCCACGCCACGGGCACGGCTGCGCCGATGCTCACGTGGAAGCCGTTCACCATCGCGTGGCCGCGCGTCGCGAAGGTCGTCCTGACCGCTACGGCGGTCGGCCTGCTGACCGGGTTCTTCGGGGTCGGCGGGGGGTTCGCGCTCGTCCCGGCGCTGGTGCTCGCCCTGTCCTTCTCCATGCCGGTCGCGGTCGGCACCTCGTTGCTGGTCATCGCCGTCAACAGCGGCACGGCGCTGATCGCCCGCGCCGCCGGCGGCGTCCACCTCGACTGGACGGTGATCGCGGTGTTCACCGGCGTCGCGATCGTCGGCAGCCTCCTCGGCGGCCGCATCGCCGGCCGGGTCTCCCCCCAGCACCTGACCCGCGCGTTCGCGGTGCTGCTCATCGCGGTCGCGCTGTACACCGCCGCGCGCAGCATCCCCGGCCTGTTCTGATCGGCCGCCGTCCGCGTCGGCGACGGCTGCGCAGCCTCAGTCCTGGCCGGGCAGCCCCACCGGGCAGGAGACCCCGTTGAAGCCGTGGTTGCAGTAGCCGCCGGGGTTCTTGTGCAGGTACTGCTGGTGGTAGTCCTCCGCCAGGTAGTACTCGCGCAACGGCTCGATCTCGGTCGAGATCTCGCCGTACCCCCGGCTGGTCAGCTCCTGCTGGTACGCCGCGCGCACCCGCTCCGCGGTGGCCGCCTGCTCCGGTGAGCCCACCAGGATGATCGACCGGTACTGGGTGCCGACGTCGTTGCCCTGCCGCCACTTCGTGGTCGGGTCGTGGTTCTCGAAGAACGTCTTCAGCAGCTGCTCGTAGGAGATCTGCGCCGGGTCGAACACGACGCGGACGACCTCGGCGTGACCGGTGCGCCCGGTGCAGGTCTCCTCGTACGTGGGGTACGGCGTGTACCCCCCGGCGTACCCGGCGGAGGTCGACAGCACGCCCGGCAGCTGCCAGAAGATCCGCTCGACCCCCCAGAAGCAGCCCATGCCGAACACCGCCACCTCGCTGCCCGCGGGCCACGGCGCCTCCAGCGGCGCTCCCTCGATGACGGCATGCTCGTGCGGCACGGCGTACGGGTAGGACATCCGCCCCGGCAAGGCCTCGTCCTCGGTCACCATCGTCGGCCTAGCGCCCCACATCATCATGCGATCCAGCGTACGACCAGACCAAGACGCCTGCCCGGAGCGCGGAACGATGACAGAATCGCTGCGGACGAAGGAGGCTTCATGGGAGTACGGGACATCGTGATGAGCAGGGTCGTCGCACCGGCCATCAAGAAGGCCGCGCCGGACAAGGCCGCCGGGCTCATGCGCGCGGCCTTCGGCAAGGCCGTCGACGGGGTCGGCCCGCTCAAGGGCGCTGCCGAGGACGCCGACCGCAGGCTGCAGAAGGCGCACGGGGACGTCGAGCGGGCGATCGACGACGTCATCGGCGATCACGTCCGGATGGCTGCCGCGGAAGGGTTCGTCACCAACATCGGCGGACTGGCCTCGATGGCGGTGCTGGTGCCGACCAACATCGCCGGAATCGCGCTCATCCAGTGCCGGATGGTCGCGGAGATCGCGCATCTGCGCGGCTACGACCTCGCCGACCCGCACGTGCGCACCGCCGTGTTCGCGACGATGCTCGGCGCCAAGGCGGTGCGGGCGCTGGAGAAGGACAAGCAGCTTCCGTCGCGCCCGCGCGCCATCGCGACCGGCCCGGCGCTCGATCAGGCGACAACCGACCGCATCTCGGCCGCCGTGACCGGCGAGATCATCGCCCGGGCCGCCGGGCGGTCGACCGTCACGATGATCGGCAAGCGAGTTCCCGTGCTAGGTGGCGTCGTCGGTGGCGCGACCGACTCGTGGACGACGCGCCAGATCGGCAAGTACGCCGCGCGCGAGCTCACCCAGCGGGTGATCCAGAGCTGACGCCGTCGCCGAATCGATCCGTCGGCGAACCCGACGGCCGGACGGCCGGTCACGGCAGATATACATGCGCCAGAACCCGTTCTCGATACTTGCCGTGGATCGAGGCCGATAGGAGGAGCATGATGAGCGCGATCCAGGACGAGATCGACGAGATCGACACCCCTGCGCTGCACCGCCCCGACGTGTACGACGGGTTGGCGGATGCCGTTCGTGAGCTGCTCGACGCCACGGTGCGCACGAGAATCGCCGCGGCGGAGGTCGAGGCGCTGACCGCTCGGCTACGCGGGGTGTCTCGGGAGCTCCTGGTCGACGCGCATCCCGGGTCGCTCGGTCGGGTGCGGGGCGCGGACGAGTGGGGCGGCAACCCGGCCAATCCGGTGGACGGTCGGCGCAACGCGTTCGCCCAACCGCTGCAGATCCATCGCGACTACGAGAACCAGCGAGCCGCGGCCCGGTTCAGCCTGGGCGCGCCCTACGAGGGGCCGCCGGAGCACATCCACGGCGGTGTCATCGCGATGCTGCTGGACCAGGTCATGGGGATGGTCCCCGCGTTCACCGACACGCCGCGGATGACCGCCTATCTGAACGTCACCTACCGTCGGCCCAGCCCACTGATGGCCGAGCTGGGCGTCGAGGCATGGGTCGACCGGATCGAAGGACGCAAGACCTTCGTCACCGGCCGGATCGCCGACGCCGACGGCCGCACGACGGCCGAGGCCGAGGCACTGTTCGTCGCGCTCAAGCCCGGAGGCTAGCCCGGTTCCGAGGCCGGCCTGCCCCTCCCGCGCAAGCCTCGGGGCGGCGGCCGTACCGGTGGCGCGTCCCGGCGCGGACCGGTGATACTGGCGGTTGACGATGGGAGGGCTGATGGCCCGGTTCGAGCACGAGACCACACTTCCGCACCCCCGCGAGGACGTCTTCGAGTGGCACGAGCGTCCCGGCGCGCTCGTCCGGCTCAACCCACCCACGCTCGGCCGGGTGAAGAGCGCACCGAACGGCGTCCGCAACGGGGAGCAGGCCGTGCTGCGGATGTCGATTCCCGGCACGGTAGGGCAGGCCGGTATCACCTGGAAGGCGCGGCACCTCGGCTACGACCGGCCGAACAAGTTCGAGGACGTCATGGAGTCCGGGCCGATGCACTCGTGGCATCACAAGCACCTGTTCCGGGACGCCCCCGGCGGCGGCACCGTCATCCACGACGAGATCACCTTCGAGCTGCCGTTCCCCGCGGTCGGACCGGCGGCCGGGTTCGGTGAACGGGTCGCGCTGCGCGAGCTGTCCAAGGCCTGGGGGTACCGCGACCGCCAGCTGCGCTTCGACCTCGACTTCCACGCCGCCCACCCGACGCCGCGCACCATCGCCGTCACCGGCGCCACCGGGCTGGTCGGCACCCAGCTCGTCGCCTTCCTGGGCGGCGGGGGACACGACGTACGGCGGGTGACCCGCGGCTCGGGGAGCGGCGACGACATCAGGTGGGATCCCGCGCGCGGCGAGCTCGACGCCGAGCAGCTGCGCGACGTCGACGTGGTGATCCACCTCGCCGGGGAACCGGTCGCGGGGCGGTTCACCGAGGCCCACAAGAAGCGGGTGCTCTCCTCCCGCCGCGACGGAACCCGGCTGCTCGCGGAGGCGCTCGCTGCCCTCGCCGGCGACGGTCGGCAGCGGGCGCTGATCAGCTCGTCCGCCTCGGGCTACTACGGCCCGAACCGCGGTGACGAGTGGCTCACCGAGGACATGCCCGCCGGCGACGGCTTCCTCGCCGAGGTGTGCCGCGAGTGGGAGGCGGCCTGCCAGCCGGCCCGGGACGCCGGGGTCCGGGTGGTCAACGTGCGCACCGGCATCGTGCAGTCGGCGGCCGGCGGCCAGCTCGCCATCCAGGCCCCGTTGTTCCGCCTCGGCGCCGGCGGCCCCCTGGGCGGCGGCGCGCAGTGGATGCCGTGGATCGCCATCGAGGACCTGCTCGGCATCTACGGGCACGCCGCGCTCACCGACGGCCTCGAGGGTCCCGTCAACGCCGCGGCTCCGGGCATCGTGCGCAACGAGGAGTACTCGAGGATCCTCGCCCGGGTGCTGCATCGTCCGTCGCTGCTGCGGGTCCCGCGCCTCGGGCCGCGGGTGCTGCTGGGCGCCGACGCGGCCGAGGAGTTCGCGCTCGCCGGGCAGCGGATGTCCAGCGAGAAGGTCCGCGGCTGGGGCTACGAGTTCGGCTATCCCGACCTCGAGCCGGCGCTGCGCCACGTGCTGGCCCGCTAGCCGGCGCCGGCTTGCTGCCCTACGGTGTCTTCCCACGGCGCCGGCTTGCTGCCCCACGGTGTCTTCTCCACGGCGCCGGCTTGCTGCCCCACGGTCGTCGAGCGAGCGGAGCCGATAGGCGCAGCGACGTCGAGACGCCGTGAGCCGCCGCTCGGTCGCGCGGGACCACCGCCCCATCGCGGACCGTCGGCCGGTGCCGGTCCGCTCCCGACGGTGCTTGTCCACGGCGCCGGCTTGCTGCCCCACGGTCGTCGAGCGAGCGGAGCCGATAGGCGCAGCGACGTCGAGACGCCGTGAGCCGCCGCTCGGTCGCGCGGGACCACCGCCCCATCGCGGACCGTCGGCCGGTGCCGGTCCGCTCCCGACGGTGCTTGTCCACGGCGCCGGCTTGCTGCCCCACGGTCGTCGAGCGAGCGGAGCCGATAGGCGCAGCGACGTCGAGACGCCGTGAGCCGCCGCTCGGTCGCGCGGGACCACCGTCCCCGGGGCGGCCGATTCCCCTACGATCGGGGCATGAAGATGAAGACCCCGCTTGAGAAGGCATTCTGCGACCAGATCACCCTCGAGTTCGAGGCGTCGATCGTGTACCGGCAGCTCGCTATCGAGATGGACGTCCTCGCCCTCCCCGGCATGGCGGCGTGGCTGCGCCACCAGGCCGACGAGGAGATCGTGCACGCCAACAAGTTCATCGACCATCTCGTCGACCGCGACAACCACCCGTCGATCGGGACGATCGAGCCGCCGCCGACCAACGTCGAGGACCCGCTGTCGGCGTTCCAGGCCGCGCTCGCGCATGAGCAGAAGGTCTCGGAGTCGATCCGCACGCTGTACCGCACCGCGGAGGCCGACGGCGACCTCGACTCGCGTCCGCTGCTGAACTGGTTCCTCACCGAGCAGATCGAGGAGGAGTCCACGGTCAGCGACATCGTCGACCGGATCAAGCTGATCAACGACGACGGCCCCGGCCTGCTGCGGCTGGACTCCGAGCTCGGCTCGCGGCCGACCCGCACGACCGAGGACAGCCAGGGCTGATCGCAGCGCGAGAGATTCCGGAAATCGTCGCCCTGCAGGCGTGCAGTCCACCCCGAGTGGCCAGCGCTCCTGCAGGGCGACGTTCTGTCGGGCGCAGGTCCGCCCGCTCGTGGGGGCTCGGTCGTCGAGGGCCGTCACAGCGACCGACCGGCTCGCCGCGCCCGGGCCCGGCCTGGGGCTCCGGCTCGGGTCAGCCGAGGGTCTCGTCGAGGTAGCACCAGCGCCACAGCTCGCCCGGCTCGAAGCTGCGCATCACCGGATGCCCGGTGCGCTGGAAGTGCCGGGTCGCGTGGGTGCCGACCGACGAGTCGCAGCAGCCGACATTGCCGCAGGCCATGCACACCCGCAGGTGCACGGGCTCGGTGCCCTCGCGCACGCAGTCCTCGCAGATCCGCGATGTCGGGACCGGGCAGTCGGCCAGCGCGCTCGCCTGCAGGTGCGCGCACTCGCCCGCGACGACGGCGGGTGTCGCGAGGGTCGAGCCGCGCAGCTGCTCGGTGTAGTCGGTGACCGCCTGCAGGATCGTCTCCTCGACGTCCAGCCCGGCGAGCTCCTGCTGGAGCACCTCGTGATCGGCGCCGCCGGCATCGCGGATCCGCAGGACCTCGTCGCGTTCGGCCTGGATCATCAGCAGCCGCGCCCGGCGGCGCAGCTCGTTCGGGGTCTCGGACGTCGACCCCAGCTGTTCCCAGACCCGGTAGGTCTTCTGCCGGGCCTGGGTCCGCAGTTCCTCGCCGAGGTCTTCGGAGACGGTCAGGGCGCCCGCCGCGATCGCGTCGTCCAGCGCCCGGATGCCCGCGGCGGCTGCCGACTCGGTGATCTGCGCCTGCTGCAGCGCGTCCTCGGTGGCGATCGGGCCCCGCACGCCGAGCCGCCGCGCGACCCAGGGCAGGCTCAGCCCCTGCAGCAGCAGGGTGCCGGCGGTGACCACCATCGCGGCGAAGATGAGCACCTCGCGGTGCGGCGTCTGCTGTGGCAGCACCAGTGCCGCGGCGAGGGTCACGACGCCGCGCATCCCCGCCCAGGCCGTGACGGCCGTGTCGCGGGCGGGCAGCGGACGGCGCTTGCTCGGCAGCAGCCGGTATCCGCTGAGCCACAGCGGCCGGGCGAGCAGCACGGTCAGCAGGACGGCGCCGCACGCCAGCAGCACCCGCGGCCAGCCCAGCGACGACGAGGCGACCGCGGAGATGACGGGGTGCACCTGCAGCCCGATCAGCAGGAAGACGGCGTTCTCGAGGACGAACTGGATGGTCTTCCACGTCTGGCCCAGCGTCGATCGGATCGCGGGCGACTGCTCGCGGTACGCGCGGTAGGCCGTCAGCAGCCCCGCGACGACCGTCGCGACGACGCCGGAGGCATGGATCAGCTCCGCGGGGACGTACGCGATGAACGGCACCAGCAGGGACGCCGCCGTCGCATGCACCGGGCCGGCGGCGTGCCGGTACATCCAGCCGGAGAGCCGCGCGACGACCCAGCCGATGAGCACGCCGCCGACCACCGAGACGGCGAACGACAGGGCCACCTCGCCGAAGGTGACGACGCCGGTGATCCCCACGATGGACAGCCGCAGCAGGACGATCGCGGTGGCGTCGTTGAGCAGCGACTCGCCCTCGAGGATCGTCACGACTCGCCGCGGCAGCCCGATCCGGCGGGCCACCGCGGAGGCCGCGACGGCGTCCGGCGGACCGACGATGGCGCCGAGGGCCAAGGCGGCGGCGAGCGGGATCGGCAGCAACCAGTACGCGATCGCGCCGACGGCGAGGGCCGTGAAGACCACGAGCCCGACGGACAGCATCGCGATCGGCCGCTTCTCGGCGCGGAAGTCGGTCAGCGAGGCGCCGATCGCCGCGGCGTACAGCAGCGGCGGCAGCAGCCCGAGCAGGATCAGCTCCGGATCGAGCTCCACCCGCGGCACGATGGGGACGTAGGACGCCGCCGCCCCGGCCGCGACGAGCAGCAGCGGAGGGGGAACGCGCAGCCGCCCGGTGATCGACGTGCCGGCGACGATGACTGCGCCGAAGGCGACCAGCCACTCCACTACATGCATGCGCTGATTATGGCCGCCGGGCGAAGGGCGACTTCAGTAGTGTTCCAGGCAGCGTCGGCCCACGCGCCCGGCGAGCCGCCCCGACGAGAGGAGCTGCGTCCGTGAGCACTCCGGAGCACCGCCCCCAGCGCGGGGAGCCAGAGGGGGCGCGCCTGCTGGACGCCGTCCGACGCCTGCGCGCAGTCGTCGATCGCGTCCGGCTGCCCCTGGAGCTGCCGGCGATCGCAGCGGCCCGCTCCGAGCGGCGGCAGCTTCTCGACCAGCTCGACGACTACGTCCTGCCCCGGCTGTCCTCGCTCGACGCGCCGCTGCTGGCGGTGATCGGTGGGTCGACCGGCGCCGGCAAGTCGACGCTCGTCAACTCCCTCGTGGGCCGCGTCGTCTCCCGGTCCGGCGTGCTGCGCCCGACCACCCGCGCATCGGTGCTGGTGCACCACCCGGCCGACGAGCGCTGGTTCAGCGACGACCGGGTGCTGCCCGGCCTCGGCCGGCTGACCGGGGCGCAGGGGCCGGACGACGACCCGGGCGCCGTCCGGCTGGCTGCTACCGGCGCCGTCCCGCAGGGGATCGCGCTGCTCGATGCACCAGACATCGACTCCGTCGTACAGGCCAACCGCGACCTCGCCCGCCAGCTGCTGAGCGCCGCCGACCTGTGGCTGTTCGTCACGACGGCCGCGCGGTACGCCGACGCGGTGCCGTGGGAGCTGCTGCGCCAGGCCGCGGCGCGCGGCACCTCGGTGGCGATCGTCCTCGACCGGGTCCCGACCGACGCGGTGGCCGAGATCCGCGACCACCTCGCCGGCATGCTGCGCGAGCAGGGGCTGGGCAGCGCACCGGTGTTCACCGTGAGCGAGGCCCGGCTGGGTGCGGACGGGTTGCTGCCGGTCGGCGAGATCCAGCCGCTGCGCGACTGGCTCGGCGGCCTGGCGCACGACGCGAAAGCGCGCGCGCAGGTCATCCGCCAGACGCTGACCGGCGCACTCGACTCGCTGTCCGCGCGCAGCACCGCCCTGTCGAGCGCCGCGCGCGAACAGGACGCCGCGCTGCAGAGCCTGCACGACAGCTCGTGGAAGGCCTACGGGGAAGCGGTCGACGGCGTCATCGCCGGGATGGCGGACGGGACCCTGCTGCGCGGTGAGGTGCTCGGCCGGTGGCACGAGCTGGTCGGCACCGGTGAGCTGTTCCGCCAGATCGAGTCCGGCGTCGGCCGGATCCGCGACCGGCTGAGCGGGATGCTTCGTGGGAGGGCGAACCAGGTGCCTGCGGAGCGGCTCGGCGAGGCGCTGCAGACCGGCGTCGCCGCCCTCATCACCGCCCAGGCCCAGGGAGCCGCCTCGACGACGAGCCGGCAGTGGCGCACGCTGCCCGGCGGCGGCGACCTCCTCGCCGACCACCCGGGCCTCTCCCGCTCCAGCGAGGACTTGACGAAGCGGGTCGACGCCCTGGTGCGCGAGTGGCAGAGCGAGCTGCTGGAGATGGTTCGTGCCGAGGCCGGTCCCAAGCGCTCCACGGCCCGCTTCCTCGCGCTCGGCGTGAACGGCGTCGCCGTGCTGCTGATGCTCGTCGTGTTCATGTCGACCGCCGGGCTGTCCGGCGCGGAGGTCGGGATCGCGGGCGGGTCGGCGGTGCTGGCGCAACGGCTGCTGGAGGCGATCTTCGGTGACCAGGCCGTCCGCACGCTGGCCGCCAAGGCCCGCACGACCCTGGTCGAGAAGACCAAGCAGCTCTACCTCGCCGAGCAGCGGCGGTACGACGACGTGCTGCTGGCACTCGGGGTCGATCGGCAGCTCGCCGGCGAGCTCACCGCGGCGGCGTCCGACGTGCAGGCGGCGCGGTGACCCGCCGGCGCCGCGCGGACGCCGGCCTGCAGCAGCGCCGCGACGCCCTCGCCGAGGCCCTCGAGATCGGTGGGGCGCGGCTCGACCCGGCGGCCGCGGACCGGGCGCGCAGCACCGTGCGCAAGATCGGCGAACGCTCCGCGCTCGGCGCCGGCTACACCGTGGTCGCGCTCGCCGGTGCGACCGGCAGCGGCAAGTCGTCGCTGTTCAACGCGCTGGTCGGCGCCGACGTGGCGCGCGCCGGCGTCCGACGTCCCACGACGTCGACCGCCACGGCGGCCACCTGGGGTCCCGGCTCGGCGGCCGAGCTGCTCGACTGGCTCGGGGTGGGCGCGCGCCACCAGGTCGAGCAGCAGCCGGGCCCGCGCGACGGTCTGGTGCTGCTGGACCTGCCCGATTTCGACTCGCGCGAGCTGCGCAACCGGGCCGAGGCCGATCGGGTGCTGGCACTCGCCGACGTGTTCGTCTGGGTGACGGACCCGCAGAAGTACGCCGACGCGGTGATCCACGACCAGTACATCAAGGCGCTGTCGAGGCACGACGCGAAGACCGTCGTGGTGCTCAACCAGGCCGACCGGCTCACCGGCGAGCAGGTCGAGGAGACCGTCGCGGACCTGCACCGGCTGGTCACCGGGGACGGCGTACGCGACGTGCAGGTGCTGCCGACGTCCGCGAGCGCCGGCGGCGGCGTCGACCGGCTGATGGCGATGCTGACCGAGATCGCCCGGTCGCGGGCCGCCGCCGAGGCCCGGATGCGTTCGGACGTGCGGGCCGCCGCCGAGGAGCTGCGCGGCGGGGTCGGCGACACCGAACGGTCGCTCGGCGAGGACGCCGACGACCGGCTCGTCGACGCGCTCGCCAGGGCGGCCGGCGTCCCGGTCGTGCTGGACGCCGTACGCCGCGACTATCTGGCGCAGGCCACGGCGCGGGCGGGCTGGCCGTTCACCAAGTGGCTGCGGCGGCTGCGCCCCCACCCCCTGGGCCGGCTCGGCCTGAACCGCTCCGCGGCCGGCGCCGGGGCGCAGGCGGAGGACGTCCGGACCGCGCTCGGCCGCTCGTCGCTCCCGCAGGCGACCCCCGCCCAGCGTTCCGCGGTCGACCTCGCGACGCGCGATCTGGCCGACCGGGCCGCCGACGGGCTGCCGCTGCGGTGGGCGCAGGACGTCGAGCGGGTCGCCGTCCCCGACCACTCGAGCCTCGCCGACCAGCTGGATCAGGCCGTCCTGGGCACGCCGCTCGGCTTTCGCAAGCCGATCTGGTGGAGCGTCGTCGGGGTGCTGCAGTGGTGCTTCGCGCTGGCGGCGGTCGCCGGGCTGGTCTGGCTGGTGGTCCTCGTCGTCCTGGGCTGGCTGCAGCTGCACGTCGAGACGCCCGCGTGGGGCCCGGTGCCGTACCCGACGCTGCTGCTCGCCGCGGGGGTGGTCCTCGGCCTGCTGACCACCGCGGCGCAGCGCGTCCTGGCCTCGGTCGGCGCCCGGCGGCGCCGGGAACGGGTCCGGGCGCTGCTGCACGCGGCGATCGCCGGCACCGCGCGCACCCACATCATGGCGCCGGTGCGGCACATCCTGGCCGAGCACCGCCGCACCCGCGAGCTGCTCGACGTCGCCGGCCGCTGAGCCCCGGAGCCCGGCGGTTCTGCGGTGGAGTAGCACACGATATCCGGCCGATACCGTGCACTACTGCACCGCAGAACGGTCCCTCAGCGGCCGCGTAGCTCGCGGCGCAGGATCTTCCCGGTCGCGGTGCGCGGCAGGTCGTCGACGAACACCACCTCGCGCGGCACCTCGTGCGCGGCCAGCCGGGTGCGCACCTGCCGGCGCAGCTCGTCGGCGAGCTCGGGCGTGCCGCTCTCACCGGCGCGCAGGACGACGAACGCCTTCGGCGCCTCGCCGCGCTTCTCGTCGGGCACGCCGACCACCGCGGCCAGCGCGACCGCCGGGTGCGCGCACAGGCAGTCCTCGATCTCGGTGGGGCCGATCCGGTACCCGGAGGCGTTGATGACGTCGTCGTTGCGCATCTGGAACCAGAGGTAGCCGTCCTCGTCCATCACGCCGAGGTCCCCGGACAGCAGCCAGCCGTCCCGGAACTTCGCCGCGGTGGCCTCGGGGTTCTTCCAGTACTCCAGCATCACCAGCGGCGTACGGCGCGCGACGACCTGGCCGACCTGGCCGATCACCGGGTTGAAGTCGTCGTCCACCACGGCGATGGTGTTGCCCGGTCCGGGACGGCCGCCGGCCCCCGGCTTGGTGGGGTAGACCTTCGAGGAGTGCAGCACGAAGCCGTTCATCTCGGTCTGCCCCCACGCGTCGTTGATGTCGCCGCCGAAGTAGTCCTGGGCCCAACCGCGCAGCTCCGCGCCGAGCGGCTCGCCGCCGGACATCATCACCCGCATCGAGAAGTCGCCGCCGGGCACGCCGGAGGCGCGGAAACCGCGCAGCGCCGTCGCCGGCAGCAGGCTGATCGTGACCCCGAACTCGCGCATCAGCCACGCCGAGCGCGCCGGATCGAACCCCTCCGTGCGATCGACGACGACCGGGACGCCGTACAGCAGCCCCGGGCACATGATGCACATGATCCCGGCGATCCATGCCCAGTCGGCCGGCGACCAGAATACGTCGCCCTCCTGCGGCAGGAAGTCGTAGCAGGCCTCGATCAGCGGCATCTGCCCGTACACCTGGCGGTGCGCGTGCAGCGCGCCCTTGGGATGCCCCGTCGTGCCGGAGGTGTACACCAGGAAGGCAGGGTCCTCGGCCAGGGTGTCGACCGGGGTCAGGTCCGGCGAGGCGGCCGCGACGGCGCCCTCGAAGCTCTCCTCGCCCTCGCCGCCGATCACCAGCAGCGCGACGTCCCGCTCGCCGATGCCCTCCCGCACCTTCTCGGCGTGCGCGGCGAAGGTGATCACCGCCTTGGCCTCGGAGTTCGCGAAGCGGTAGTCCAGCGCCTCGGGACCGAACAGCGTCGACACGGGCAGGATGATCGCGCCCATCCGCCAGGCGGCGAGGAAGGCGGTGGCGGTGTGGAAGGACTGCGGGTTGATGACCATCACCACGTCACCGCGGCCGACGCCGCGCTCCCGCAGCGCGTTGGCCAGGCGGTGAGCCTGCTCCTGCAGGTCGCCGTACGTGAAGTCGCGGTGCGAGCGGTCGGCGTACACCTCGGTGATCGCCCGCTGCGCGAGGTCGCGGCCCTCGAGGATCGCCGCGGCGATGTTGAAGTGCTCGGGGATCTCCAGGGTCTCGAAGTCCACCTGGGACCACAGGTCGTCGTAGTTGTCGACGCGGGTGAGCAAGTTCTGCCAGGACATGGGCACTCCAACTGGGCGGGGCTTCGATAGGTTCGCTGTATTAACTATGACGCGGTTCACTGCGTCAACCCACACCAGGAGTGCGCCGATGGAACTGACTGACGCGATGAGCACGCTACGTGCGGTACGCCGGCTGCGTCCCGACCCGATCCCGGACGGCGTGCTGGGCCGGTTGCTGCAGGCGGCGACCTGGGCGCCGTCCGGCGGCAACGCGCAGGCGTGGCGGATCATCGTCGTGAAGGACCCGCGGACCAAGAAGGCGCTCGCGGATCTGTACCGTCCGGCGTGGGACGACTACATCGCCCAGGGCCGGGCGATCCGTACGCCGGGGCAGTCGGAGGAGACCCAGGACGCGGCCAAGAAGATGATCAAGGCGGGGCACTACCTGGCCGCCCACATGCACGAGGCGCCGGTGCTGCTGGTCTGCTGCTTCGACCCGCGGCGGATGGCGTTCACCGACGCCGGGCAGGACCGCCCGAGCGTGACCGGCGGCGCGTCCCTCTACCCGGCCGTGCAGAACCTGATGCTGGCCTGCGTCGAGGAGGGCATCGGCTGCACGCTCACCACCCTGCATTGCCGCTCGGAGCCGGAGGTCAAGCGGTTGCTGGGCATCCCGGAGGAGTGGGGGACCTCGGCGCTGATCCCGCTCGGGTATCCGGTCGGCGGCGGCCACGGGCCGATCACCCGCGCCCCGGTGGCGGAGATGGCGTGCGCCGAACGCTTCGGCGAGCCGTGGGCGCCGGCGCAGGGCTGAGGTCGGCCCGGACCCGTGTGCGCCGGTCACCCGCGCCGGCGCGCTCAGTCGAGGAGGTGCGGACCCCGCGTGCGGAGCTGCTCGAGCAGCGCGGCCGGGTCGGCGTACGTCGCCGCCGCGCCCGCCTCGGTCAGCTCGGCGGCCGGCGTGCCGCCGCAGGTGAGCCCGATCGCCGGCACGCCGGCCTCGACGGCCGAGCGCATGTCCCACACGCTGTCGCCCACGACGGTGCAGCGCTGCGCGGGCAGGCCGGCCTTGCGCAGCGCGACAACGAACGGCTCGGGGCTGGGCTTGGACTCGTCGACGTCGGCGGAGGTCACCACCAGGCTCGCCGCCGAGCGGCCGCCGATGAGCGGCAGCATCCACTCGAGGTCGTGCTCGTCGGCGCTGGTCACCAGGACCGTCGCGAAACCGGCCTGGGCGGCCTCCTGCAGCAGGTCGGCGACACCGGGCAGCGCCGCCACGTGCGGCGCCATCCCCGCGAGGAGCTCGTCATGGCGGTCGGTCACCCGGTCGTCGACCGAGCCGATCAGCGAGGTCAGCAGCCGGTCGCTGGCCATCCCGATCGCGTGGTGCACCGTCGCCGTGGGGATCCCGTAGTACCCGTTCTCCTGGAGCGCCTGCGACCAGGCCAGGGCGTGCTGCCAGTTCGAGTCGATGAGCGTCCCGTCGACGTCCAGCAGCAGCCCGCGCGGCTCGCTCATCGCGCCGCCCCCGGGCTCGACGGGTGGCGACGGGCCAGCTCGGGCAGCACCTCGTTCTTGTACAGCGCGAAGAAGCCCCGGTAGTCCGGCCCGACGTTGGACACGTGGATGTCGTCGAACCCGGCGTCGACGTACTGGGCGAACGCGGCCAGGTGCGTCTCGGCGTCCGGGCCCAGCGGTGCCGGCCCGTCGGCGACCATGTCGCGGGTGACCAGCTGCGCCGCCTGCTCGAAGTGCTGGGGGGACGGCAGCACCTGCGGCAGCTCGCCCGGCAGCAGGTCGTTCGGCCACAGGCGGTGCATGTGGTCGACGGCCTCGTCCCGGGTCGCGGCGTACGACGACTTGAACCCGGCCTGGGTGGGTGCCTGCGGCCCCTTGGCGTCGCGGAAGGCGGCGACCGAGTCGGCGTCCGGCTGCACCGACACGAAGCCGTCGGCGATCCGGCAGGCCAGCTCGAGCGACTTCGGCCCGAACGAGCTCAGGAAGATCGGCGGGAGCTGCTCGGGCAGCGTGTAGAGGCGTGCCGAGTCGACCGTGTAGAACTCGCCGGAGTGCGACACGACCTCACCGGTCCACAGCGCGCGGATGATGCCGACGGCCTCCTCCAGCATCGCCAGACGACGCTCGGCGTGCGGCCACGGGTCGCCGAGGATGTGCTCGTTGAGCGCCTCGCCCGAGCCCAGGCCGAGCGTGAACCGGCCGGGGCCGAGCAGTGCGGCGCTGGTCGCGGCGGCCTGCGCGACGATCGCGGGGTGCACCCGCACCGTCGGGCAGGTCACCGCCGTCGTCACCGGCAGGTCGGTCGCCTGCGCGAGCGCGCCGATCATCGTCCAGACGAACGCCGCGTTCCCCTGCTCGTCGTTCCAGGGATGGAAGTGGTCGCTGATCCACAACGACTCGAACCCGGCGTCCTGCGCGAGCACCGCCTGCTCGACGAGCTCGCCAGGGGCGTGGTCCTCGGCGGAGAGGAAATAGCCGAAACGGGGCATGATGCCCTCCCGGAGATAGGGGTGCGTGCGGTGGCTGCTCACCGGTCTCGTGACCCGTGGGCAACCCTACGCGGGTCGGCGGGCGCGGCGTGCGGCTCGCCACGGTCCGCAGTCGCCCGGCGCCGGTGCTGGGTAGGGTGTCCGGATGCAGATTGCACACCGTCGGCTCGGCGAGATCGGGCCGGAGATCAGCGTCGTCGGGCTCGGCTGCAACAACTTCAGCCGCAAGGGGACGGCCACCGAGACCCTCGAGGGAACCCGCGCGGTCATCGACGCCGCGGTGGACGCCGGTATCACGTTCTTCGACACCGCCGAGATGTACGGCAACCCGCCCGGCACCAGCGAGACCCTGATGGGTGAGGCGCTCAAGGCGCACGACCGCGAGAAGGTCGTCATCGCGACGAAGTTCGGTCACCAGCAGGTGCACACGCACGGCGCCGACGTCTGGGGGCCGAAGGGCGGTCGCACCTACATCCGCAACGCCCTCGAGGGCTCGCTGCGGCGCCTGCAGACCGACTACGTCGACCTCTTCCAGATGCACAACCCCGACCCCGACGTCCCGATCGCGGAGACGCTGTTCGCCCTCAACGAGCTGATCGACGAGGGCAAGGTGCGCCACATCGGGCACACCACCTTCTCCACCGAGCAGCTCGTCGAGGCCAACGAGATCGCCGAGTCGCACGGCCTGCGCCCCTTCACCTCCGCGCAGAACGAGTACTCCCTGCTGGTGCGGGACGCCGAGACCGGCGTCCTGCCGGAGGTGCTGCGCGCGGGCATGGGGTTCCTGCCGTTCTTCCCGCTCGCCAACGGCCTGCTGACCGGGAAGTACACCGAGGACCACCGCCCGGAGGGTGCCCGGCTCACGACGCTGCGCCCCGAGGCCCTGGACGCCGCGAACTGGGAGCAGCTGCAGGAGTTCCAGAAGCTGTGCGACGAGGTCGGGCTCACGATGCTGCAGGCGACGTTCGGCTGGTTGCTGGCCCGCGAGGGACTGACGTCGGTCATCGCGGGAGCCACTCGTCCCGAGCAGGTCCGCGACAACGCGCAGGCGGGCACCGTCGAGCTCGAGCACGAGGTGATCGCGGCGATCGAGGACATCTTCCCGATCGTGGGCCGGGAGAAGGCGCCGGTCCCGACGCCCGCGCGGTAGCGCGCGGGCTCAGCGTCGCACCGAGCCGCGCGGGTAGGGCCCGAGCTCGGCCAGCGGGGCGGCGAGCGACGCGACCGCGCCCGGCGTGCCGCGATCGGCCAGCAGCCCTGCGAGCGCGCCGAGGCGCCCCCGCAGCCGCACCTCCGGCCCGGGGCCGCCGAAGGTCGCGGTGTACGGCGTGTCCGTCGCCTCCAGCCGCACGCTCTGATCGGTGGGCAGCCGCACGCGGACATAGCCGATCAGCAGCTCGCTGAAGTCGGCGCCCCAGTCCAGACAGGTGTAGGTCGGCAGCCCGAGATCCACGGCGTGCACCAGCGACTCCATCCACCGGCCCGCAACCACGTCGGCGACGGTTCCGTCGCGGTACGCCACCGGCGCCGCCGCCAGGTCCGCGTCCACGTGTGCCACGGCCCTCTCCCAGCCGGCGTGCGCGTCGCGCAGCAGCGTGGCCAGCTCGGCCGGCGGCAGCCCGGACCGGCGCTCGATGTCGCTGTCGCGGGCCTGCTGGCCGCCGGTGTAGACCTCGATCTGCATCCCGCGCAGCGCGTACTCGACTTGCCGCGTCTGCGCGAGGGCGTTGCCGACGAGGTGCGCGACGACGTGCGCGCGGGTCCAGCCCGGCAGGCGGGACGGCTCGCCGTACTGCTCGTCGCGCAGCGCCGCCACCAGCCGCATCGCCTCTCGCTGGCCGTCGAGGCTGCCGCGGACCAGGGCCGCCGGCGTGAGCGTCGTCATGAGCCCTCCCAGGAGCTGCGCTCGCGACGGCTCGGGGTGAGCCCGCGATCCCACTGCTCGAACGGCGCGCTGAGCCGGTAGCGGTCGTCGGGCTGCTTGTTCAGGACGACGTACGTGCCGTTCTCGGGGTTGGAGATCGACTCGAAGTACTCGACGCTCCAGTGGAACCAGCGCATGCAGAACAGCCGCATCGTCAGCCCGTGCGTCACGATCACGACGTTGCGCTCCATGTCCGGATCGTCGAAGTTGCGATGCAGTGATTCGAGGAAGGTCGATACGCGGTCGTAGACATCCGAGCCGGACTCCCCGTGGGTGAAGCGGTACCAGAAGTGCCCGTACTCGTTGCGCAGCCGCTTCTCGTGGGCGATCTGCGCCGGGTCCTGGAAGTTCGCCCAGTCCTGCTCGCGCAGCCGCGGCTCCAGCCGCATGTCGTCGGGGTCGACGCCGAGGTCGAGCAGCCGCGCGCTCTCCTGGGTCCGCACGTACGGCGAGACCCACATTCGCAGCGACTCGCCGCCGATCAGGTCGCGCAGCCGCCGTCCGGCGTCGACCACCTGCCGGCGGCCGAGCTCGGTGAGGTGCAGCGCGTGATCGGGCACCGTCTCATATAGCGAGTCGTCGATGTTTCCTTCGCTCTCGCCGTGCCTGACCAGGATGATCCGCTGCGGACGCTGCGCGATGGCCATCCGCCAACCCTAGCCGTCGCAGCCTCCCCGTTGTGTTGTTGCCGCTTCGGGCGACGTCGCCCGGAGTAGGCACAACACAACGGGAGAAAGCGCGGTGCTCAGCCGCCCCCGGTCCGCGGGACTGCACCCAGGTCACCGGTGAGGTAGCGCTGCAGCGTCGGACCGACCCCGCGGACCACCTCGTCGACCTCGGCGTCGGCCAGCGGGGCGAACGGCACGATGTACCGCGTGACCAGCAGCCCGACCAGCTGCGAGGCGACGAGCGACGCGCGCCAGCGGGCCTCCGGCGTCCAGCCCATCAGCTGGGTCAAGCCGTGCCGCATCACCCGGTTGATCAGGAAGTCGTGCAGGGCGGCACCGGCCTCGGGTGAGCCGACCGCCGTGCGCACGGTGGACGTCGCCGCAGCGCCGCCGGCCGAGTCCCACATCGTCAGGAAGGTCGCGGCCAGCCGGTTGCCGAGCTGGTCGCGATCGCCGCGGAGCACGTCCGCGACGATCGCTCCCGGATCGAACGGCAGCTCCACCGCCGCGGCGAACAGCCCTTGCTTGGAGCCGAAGTAGTGCTTGATCATCGCCGGGTCGACGCCCGCGCGTGCGGCGATCGACCGCAGCGTCGCCTTGTCGAATCCCGCCGCGCCGAACTCGGCGCGGGCCGCGGCGAGCAGGTCCTCGCGTGCCGTGCTCTCGCCCGGACGCCGGCCCGGGCTGCGGTCGGTCGTCATCGGTGGGCCGCGGACGGTCTCACGCCGAGCGCCGGCGCAAGGTCAGCGCACCCAGGCCCAGGCACAGGACCGAGACGACGACCACCACGATCACGCTGTTCCACAGGGACGCCGTGGCGCTGGAGTGCCGCGCGACCTCCTGCATGCCCTGGACGGCGTAGGTGACCGGCAGGTAGTCGGAGATCGCGTCCAGCCAACCCGCCATCTGGGTGCGCGGGATGAACAACCCGCACAGCAGCGTCTGCGGGACGATCAGCGCGGGCACGAACTGCACGGCCTGGAACTCGGTCCGCGCGAACGCGCTCACGAACAGGCCGAGCGCGACGCCGAGCAACGCGTCGGCGAGGGCGACCAGGTAGACCAGGCCCAGCGGCCCGGCGACGTCCAGGCCGAACACCCAGATCGCCACGGCGACCATCACGCTGACCTGGACCAGCGCGAGCAGCGCGAACGCGATCGCGTAACCGGCCAGCAGGTCGAGCTTGGCGATCGGGGTGGTCAGCAGCCGCTCGAGCGTGCCGCTGGTGCGCTCGCGCAGCATGGTGATCGAGGTGATCAGGAACAGGATGAAGAAGGGGAAGTAGCCGAGCATCACGGCGCCGACGTTGTCGAACACCCCTGGCTGCCCCGACGGCACGGGCGAGTCCTCGAACATGAAGTACAGCAGCGTCAGCAGCACGACCGGGACGACCATGATGAGGGCGATCGAGCGGTGGTCGTGGGCCAGCTGGCGCAGGATGCGGTGGGCAGTCGCCGCCGTGATGCGGGCGTGCTGCGGGCGAGCCGCGGCGTGGGTCGTGCTCATCGCGGTACCTCCTCGTGCGGGCGTACGCCGGCGAAGTGGATGAAGACGTCGTTCATGTCGCTGCATCCGGAGCGGGCGCGCAGCTGTAGCGGCGAGCCGTCGGCGATCAGCCGGCCGTCGCGCAGGAACAGCACGCGCTCGCAGCGGTCGGCCTCGTCCATCACGTGGCTGGAGATCAGCAGCGTGGTGCCGTCGTCCGCGAGCCGGCGGAACGAGTGCCACAGCGCCTCGACGACGAGCGGGTCCAGCCCCACCGTGGGCTCGTCCATGATCAGGATCCGTGGGCGGCCCACCAGGGCGCAGGCCAGGGACACGCGGCCGCGCTGGCCACCGCTGAGGTTTGCGACCAGGTCGCGGCCGCGGTCGCCCAGACCCACCACCTCCAGGGTCTGCGCGGTCTGCGCCGGCCCCGCGCCGTACAGCGCACCGAAGTAGTCGACGTTCTGCGCCACCGTCAGGTCGGGGTAGATCGCCGGCGACTGTGTCACGTAGCCCACGCGCGACCGCAGCTCGCGACGGCCGGCGGGCAGGCCGTCGACGGTGATCGTGCCGTCCTGGATGCGCTGGACGCCGAGCAGCGCCCGCATCAACGTCGTCTTCCCCGCCCCCGAGGCGCCCAGCAGGCCGGTGATCGAGCCGGGCGCGAGCTCGAAGCCGATGTCCTCCAGCACTCTGCGGCCCGCGCGGGTGACCCCCAGCCCTGCGACGGTGATCATCGACGACCCCCTAATTCAACAAGTGATGAATTAAAGGTACGACCGACCCGGTCTACCGTCAACGCCACCTACTTTCGGATGATTCGCCGGCGTGCGGGCGCCGTTAGCGTGGAGGCCGACCCCGACCAAGGAGAAGCCATGCTCACCCGGCTCGCGTACGCCGCCGCCACCTACACCGGACTCGGACTGATCGGCGGGCTGCTCTATCGCGAGCTCACCCGCGGCCGCGACTGGCAGTTCACCCAGCTGAACGTCGTCCACACCCACCTGCTCGCGCTCGGCACGCTGGTGATGCTCATCGCGCTGGCGCTGGAGAAGCTGTTCGCGCTGTCGCGACGCCGCGAGACGACCTACTTCTGGTGGTTCTACAACGCCGGTCTGGTGCTCGCCTCGGCGATGATGACCCTCAAGGGCATCCTGCAGCTCGACGGACCGGTCGACTCGAAGGCGCTCGCCGGCGTCTCGGGACTGGGCCACATCATGCTGACCGTCGGGCTCGTGTTCCTGTTCATCGCGCTCATCAAGCAGGTCAAGGCGGCGGACGCCGCGCGGACCGCGGTTCCGCGGCCGTAGCGGGGCGATCTGTCGCCATCGACGTGCCCAAATAGGCTGGGGCGCATGTCCACTCTTCCCGCGCCGGTGGCGGCTGCGAAGATCCTCGATCACATCGAGCCCGGCACCGACCTGATCGTGCCGATCGCCAACGGCGAGCCGCGCGACGTGCTCGACGCGATCGAGGCGGCGAACGAGTCGCTGGAGGGCGTGCGCGTCCACCAGATGCACTGCCTGCACGACCGGCCGTACCTGCACGGCGCGTACGGCGACCGGATGCGGCACATCAGCTACTTCCTCTCGCACATCACCCGCGCGCCGTACGCCGAGGGGCATCTGGACTACGCGCCGGCCAACTTCAGCGAGGTCCCGCTGATCATGGCCGCCACAACCCGCGACCCGATCGTGATCGCGGCGTCCTCGCCGCCGGACCGGCGCGGCTACTTCAGCCTCGGGACGTCCGCCGACTACGTGTCCTCGATGATCGGCCGGCGGCCGTTCTTCCTCGAGGCCACGCCGCACATGCCCCGCACGCACGGCGCCAACGTCATCCACCACTCCCAGATCCTCGGATGGTGCGAGAGCGACCGCGAGCTGGTGGCCGTCCCGCGGGTCGCGCCGAAGCAGGTCGAGGAGACGATCGCGGCGCTGGTGGCCGAGCAGATTCCCGATCGCGCCACCCTGCAGGTCGGCATCGGCGGCATCGCCAATGCCATCCTCGCCGGGCTGTGCGACCACCGGGACCTGGGCCTGCACACCGAGCTGCTGCACGACGGGGTGATGGACCTGGTCGACGCCGGCGTGATCACGGGCATCGCCAAGGAGCATCGGCGCAACCGCGCGGTCGCCACCTTCGCGATGGGCACCACCGACCTCTACCGGTGGCTCGACGAGAACGCGGCGGTGGAGATGCTGCGGGTCGAGTACGTCAACGACCCCCGGGAGATCGCCGGTCTCAGCAACTTCGTGTCGGTCAACGCGACCCTCGAGGTGGACCTGCTCGGGCAGTGCGCCTCCGAGTCGATCGGCACGCGGTACTTCAGCGGCTCCGGCGGGCAGGCCGACTTCGCGCGCGGCGCGATGTACTCGCCGGGCGGCAAGGCCTTCATCGTCCTTCCCTCGACGACCCGTGAGGGTGCCTCGCGGATCGTCTCGACCCTGGCCTCCGGAGCCGCCGTGACCACCCTGAAGAACACCGTGGACCACGTCGTCACCGAGCACGGCATCGCCCGGCTGCGCGGCAAGACCCTCGCGCAGCGAGCGCGCGCGCTGATCGCGATCGCCGCGCCGCAGCACCGCGACGGCCTGAGCCGGCAGGCTCACGAGCGTTGCCTGCTGCACGACTGAGCACCGCCCGCGCGTGCCGCTCGACCGGAGCGGACGGTGGTCCGGAATGTGAGATCGCGCGCTCGTGGCGCAGGCCACCCCCGCTTCCGGCGTAGCCTCGGGGAGGTTCCCACTTCTCGTGTCCGGGAGGACGAGCGTGACCACTGGCCAGACCGCCAAGACGCAGGTACTGCTGCTGGAGAACATCCACCCGTATGCCGTGCAGCACTTCGAGTCGCTGGGCTACGAGGTCCGCACCCACAAGTCGGCGATGACCGAGCCGGAGCTCATCGCGGCGCTCCCCGGCGTCCAGCTGCTCGGCATCCGCTCCAACACCCACCTCACCGCGAAGGTCTTCGAGCACGCGCCGCAGCTCGAGGCCGTCGGCGCGTTCTGCATCGGCACCAACCAGATCGACCTCACCGCGGCCGCCACCCGCGGCATCCCGGTGTTCAACGCGCCGTACTCCAACACCCGCTCGGTCGTCGAGCTGGTGATCGGGGAGATCATCTCCCTGGCGCGGCGGATACCCGAGAAGAACCAGAACATGCACGCCGGCGTCTGGGACAAGTCGGCCGCCGGGTCGCACGAGGTCCGCGGGCGCACGCTCGGCATCGTCGGCTACGGCAACATCGGCGCCCAGCTGTCGGTGCTCGCCGAGGCCCTCGGCTTCTCGGTGATCTTCTACGACATCGCCGACAAGCTGGCACTGGGCAACGCGCGGCGCGTCGGCACGCTCGACGAGCTGCTGGCCGAGGCCGACACCGTCACCCTGCACGTCGACGGCCGCCCCGGCAACGCCGGCATCTTCGGCGCCGAGCAGTTCGCCAAGATGCGGCCGCGGGCGATGTTCATCAACGCATCCCGAGGAATGGTCGTCGACCACCTCGCGCTGCGCGAGGCGGTGCTGTCCGGGCACATCTCGGGCGCCGCCATCGACGTGTTCCCGGTCGAGCCGAAGAAGCCCGGTGAGGAGTTCCTCTCCGAGCTGCGCGGACTCCCGAACGTCATCCTCACCCCGCACGTCGGCGGGTCCACGCAGGAGGCGCAGGAGGACATCGGCCGGTTCGTCTCCGGCAAGCTCGGGTCGTACGTCGAGGACGGCGCCACGTCGCTGTCGGTCAACATGCCGACCATCGAGGTCGCCCCGCGGCGCGACGTGCACCGCCTGGTACACGTGCACGAGAACGTGCCGGGCGTGATCGCCGAGATCAACCGGATCCTCGCCGAGCACGGGCAGAACGTCGAGTCGCAGTCGCTGACCACCCGCGGCCACCTCGGGTACGTCGTCACCGACGTGAACGGCACCATCGCCGGGCCCGCCCTCGCCGAGCTGGAGTCGATGCCGCACACGATCCGGCTGCGCGTCCTCTCGTAGCGATGACGGCGACCGTGGACGTGCCGACCGAGGCAGGTCCGGGACGTCTCGTGCTCGACGTGCCCCGCGCGCCGCGCGCCGTCCTGCTGCTCGGGCACGGCGCCGGCGGCGGTCTGGACTCGTTCGACCTCTCGACCCTGGCCGCGCAGCTACCGGCCGGGGGGATCGGCGTCGTCCGGTTCGCGCAGCCGTGGCTCGTGGCGGGACGCAAGATCGCCGGACCGCCGGCATCCCTGGACAAGGCGTGGGCGGCCGCCTTGGCCGTCGCCACGAGAAAGTGGCGCGGCACGCCGCTGGTCGTCGGCGGCCGGTCGGCCGGGGGGCGAGTCGCGTGTCGATGCTTCGCCGCGCCCGCGGTCGGGGTACTGGCCCTCGCCTTTCCGCTGCACCCACCGGGTAAGCCGGAGAAGAGCCGGCGCGACGAGCTCGCCGCCGTCCCCGCGCCGGTGCTGATCGTGCAAGGCGAGACCGACCCGTTCGGCACGCCGCACGAGATCCGTGCGGCGATCCGCGCCAACGCGGGAAAGCGCACCCTGGTCACGGTGAACGCCGGGCACTCGCTACAGCCGGCGAAGCGTGCGGACCCGGCTGCGGCGTCCCGCCGCATCGTCGATGCCGTGGCCGGCTTCGTCGACCAGATCACCTGAGGCACCGCCGGGGTGGTCCGGTCGGCCCGTTGTGTTGTGGCGACTCCGGGCGACGTCGCCCGGAGTCGTCACAAGTCAACCGTCCGGCGCGAACGAATAGACTGGGCGCCATGCCTCCCACCACTCCTGTCGCTTCCCCCGCCACCCGCAACGTCCGTACCAGCGCGCTGATCCTCTCGCTGCTGGCCCTCGTGCAGGCCGCTCTCGGCGGCACCGTGCTCAGCGGTGGTGGTGGCATCAAGACGGTGCACGGCTACGTCGGCTACCTCACCTTCGTCGTGGCGCTCGTCGCCGCGTTCTTCGCCTGGAAGGCCGCGCAGGTCACCGGCAACAAGGGGACCTTCTTCCACGCGCTGTCGCTGCCGATCCTGGCGCTGATCCAGATCGGGCTCGCCGAGATGGACCTCAAGTGGGTGCACGTCATCGTCGGGATCCTGTTCCTCGTCGCCGCCTTCGGGCTGTACGCGATGGCCGACCGGCCCGCGAAGCACGGCGCAGCCGACCGCCCCGCCGGGGACGCCGTCTAGCCGTCGCCTGACCGCCGCACCGTCGCCGTCCGGCGGTGCAGCGCGGCAGGACGTCGCCTGCTCGACCGCCCGACCAGCGCGCAGCCGTCCCCGGGCGGGGTTCGTCGCCCAAAGCGGACTAGCTTCCCCGCTTTCGCCTGGGAAGCCCGTCCGGCCGGGGGAGTGCCTCGACCTAGTACTCGAAGCGTTCGATGTGCAGGTGCACGCTCGGTACGCCGGCGTCCAGCGCGGCGCGGCGGACGGCGTCCATCCAGGGGCCGCTACCGCACACGTACACGTCCCGCTCGGCGACGTCCGGGCACACGCGCAGCAGCGCCTCGGTGTCATCGAGGTGGCGGAGGTCGGCCGGCAGCCAGCTGTCGCGGCCGCGCACCCGGCGCCCCACCAGCGGCTCGTAGAACGCGCCCCGCTGTGCCGCGAGCGCCCGGATCTCGTCGTGCATCAGCAGCGCGTCGGCGGTGCTGGCGCGGTTCACGATGGTGACGTCACCGGGGCGCTGCGGCAGTGCCTCGAGCAGCGCGCGCATCGGGGTGATGCCCACGCCGGCGCCCATGAGCAGGACCTTGTCCCGGGTCCGCGTTCCGGCGTGCATCCGCCCGAACGGGCCCTCCAGCAGCACGCGGGTCCCCGGCCGGATGTCGGCCAGCCGCGCCGAGCCGTCCCCGACCGCCGCGGCGGTGAGGCGGAGCGCATTGCCGGTGGGCGCCGCGGACAGCGAGAACGGGTTGGCGCGCATCCAGCCCCTGCCGGTGAGGAAGCGCCAGTGGAAGAACTGGCCGCCCGAGGCCTTCAGCCGGTGCACGCCGGGTCCGGCGACGGTGACGGTGGTGACACCGGGCCGTTCCTGGCGGACGTCGACGACCCGAGCCCGGCTGCGGACCGAGCGCCACAGCGGCAGCAGCACGCGGAACCCCACGACGGAGCCGGTGCAGACCCCGTAGAGCGACCACCAGAACACGCTGGACAGCGTCGAGCCGACGAAGTCCTGCCCGGTCCACAGCTGGTGCGGCAGCACCAGCCCGACGCCGACGTAGGCGTAGAGATGCAGCAGGTGCCACGACTCGTACCGCAGTCGGCGCCGCGCCACCCGCGCCGACGTGACGACCACCAGGCAGATGGCGACGGTGCCCGCCACGGCCAGCAGACCGCCGGCGTAGTTGAACGTGAAGTCGATGAACGTCGCCCAGACGCCCGCGGCGTACTGCGCCGCGTACCCGAGCATGATCAGCACGATGTGCGCCACCATCAGGGTGAACGACGAGAAACCCACCCAGCGGTGCACCCGCGCCAGCTTGTCCTGTCCCCAGGCGCGCTCGATGATCGGCACCCGCGCCATCAGGAATACCTGGATCAGCAGCAGCGCCGAGGCGAGCAGCCCCGTCAACCGGCCGACCGAGGTCAGCGCGCCGACCGTCGCCAGCTGCCCGAGGCCGCCGTTGAGCACCCACAGGGCGGTCACGAACAGCATGATCGTGCCGGCCGCGAGCGCTGTGGCGTCGCGCCACAGCGCGGAGGTACGGCGGATCCGCGGCGGCCCACCGCGTCCCGCGCCGCGCGCGTCGGGGGCATCCGTGGGGACGCGGTACGCCGGCCGGGACCGCTCCGGCCTGATCAGGGTGCCGCGCGGGGTCCTGATCCGGGCCGGGGCAGGGGGTGCTGAGGTCATTCCTCGACTATCCGCCGCCCCGGTATGGCCATCCCAAGAGAAGTCTGTCGATCCCCTGTGGCCGCGGCCGCACCGTCCGACCATCTCGACCCGGGCGGCCTCCGGCCGTTCGGCGGGAGGCGTCAGGACAGCCGGGCCGCCACGTCCGGGAAATGGGTGAGCCATTCGTCGACGATGCGCACCGCCCGCGGGTAGGAGCCGTTCAGCGGGTGTGTCGCGATCGCGGCGTGCAGGGCGTCTCGTGAACCGTCCAGGGCTGCGGTGATCGTCCACCGCTCGACGGCCTTGACCTGCCTTATCAGCCCCGCCTCGTGGTCGGACAGCGGTGCGACGGTCGCCGGCGTCGCGCCGTCCTTGCCCACCGTGCAGGGGATCTCGATCACGGCGTCGATGTCCAGCGCGTCGAGCACGGCCGCTCCCGACCGACGGTTGGGTACGTCGAGGATCAGCCGTTCGCCCGTGTCGTGGGCGATCGCCCGCATCACCGCCAGCGCGATCTGCTCGTAGCCGCCGCCCTCGACGTCCTCCTCGGCCCGCTCGGCGGCGCCGGCGGCCTCCCGAGCGACCGCCATGTAGGTGCGGTTGCGCTCGTCGACGACCCGCCGCCACGCTGCGTACGGCGCCCCCGCCGTCGCGGCCTCTGCGGCCTCGCGGTAGAACGCCGATTGCTGCTCGCGGAGGAAGGACGCGCGCGACGTCGTGGCGCGCAGGGACTCGACCACGTCGGCCGCGTAATAGAAGTAGTGCAGGTACTCGTTCGGGATCGTGCCGAGGGCCCGGATGAGGGACGCGCCGAACAGCTGGCCTTCCTCGAACCCGGTGATCGCGTCCCCGGCGATCAGCCCCGGCAGCAGGTCCGCGCCACCGACGCGGAGCGCGCGAAGCCAGCCGAGGTGGTTGAGCCCCACGTAGTCGATCTCGACGTCCGGCTCGGCCACTCGCAGCGCCCGGCACGCGCGGCGGACCAGCGCCGCGGGCGAGTCGCAGATGCCGATCACCCGGCCCGGCAGCACCTCCTGCAGCGACTCGGTGACCATGCCTGCGGGATTGGTGAAGTTGATCAGCCAGGCGGACGGCGCGACGTCGGCGACCGCCTCGCCGACCGCCCGCATGGCCGGGAGGGAGCGCAACGCGTACAGGATGCCACCCAGGCCGACGGTCTCCTGGCCGAGGACGTCGTGCCGCAGCGGGATGTTCTCGTCGTGCACCCGGCCGTCGAGCCCGCCCGGGCGGATCGCCGCGAATACGAAATCGGCGCCGCGCAGTCCGGCGTGCAGGTCGGTCGTGGTGCGGACCTCCGGCGCCCACCGGCCCTCGGCGACGCCGTCGAGGACCGCCGCGACGACCGCGAGCCGGTCGGGGCTGCTGTCGACGAGCACCACCCGATCGATGAGCCGACGGGCGTCGGCGACGAGCTGCTGGAACACCAGGGGGGTGCGGAACCCGCCGCCGCCGACGATGGTGAGCTGCATCAGCGCGCCCCGTCCTCCGTCGGCTCGTCGGCGTGGTCGTTCTTCGGGTCGGGCCCCCACGCCTCGAGGCGCGCCTCGGTGGGGTCGGCCTCGTCGTCGGTCGGGTCGTCGAGCCCCGCCTCCCTCTCGGAGGTGGGGTCGGTCAGGTCGTCGTCGAGGTCGGGGCCGATCTCGGACGCCTCCCGGCTCTCGGGCAACCCGCGGCTGGCCCGGAACAGGTCGATCACCGCCGTGTTGATGACGGCCGCGAGCGGGACCGCGATGAGCGCGCCGAAGATGCCGCCGACCACCGCGCCCAGCACCACCAGCAGCAGGGAGGCGAGCGGGTGCACCTTCAGCTGCCGGTTCATCAGCAACGGATAGATGAAGTTGCCCTGCACGGTCTGGATCACGATCATCACGATCGCCATGATGATGGCGGTGGTCAGGTTGGTCGAGATCAGCGCGAGCGCGATGACCACCAGCGACGAGATCAGGCCGCCGAGGGTCGGGATGAACGCGAACAGGAACGCGATCAGCCCGGCGGACAGGGCCAGCGGTACGCCGAGGATCAGGCAGGACATCCAGGTGAGGACGCCGACGATGAGCGCGACGACCAGCGTCACGTTCATGTAGGTGACCAGCACCTCCCAGGAGCGGCGACCCGCGCGGTTCACCTTCCAGCGAGCGCTGCGCGGGAACAGCTTGCACAGCCAGGTCCAGATCGCCCCGCCGTCGCTCAAGAAGAAGAAGATGATGAACATCGACAGCAGGATCGCCGAGAGGATGCTGCCGGTCGTCGAGATGACGGTCAGCGAGGTGGTGAGGACGTCGGTCGGGTCCTTCTGCAGCTTGCTCAGCGCCTCGTCGACGCTCTGCTGCAGCTGCCCCTGGTCGATCTGCAGGGGACCCTTCGCGAGCCAGTTCGCCACCTCGTTCAGGCCGGTCCGCACGGTGGCGTAGATCGTCTCGTAGTTCACGACCAGCTCGCGGACGATCAGTGCCACCAGCCCGAAGGTGAAGACCAGCCCGGCGAGGAAGGTGATCACCGTCGCGAGGGTGTTCGGCAGGCCGCTGCGGCGCAGCAGGCGGGACAGCGGCGTCAGGAGCGCGGCCACGAGCAGCGACACGAAGATGGGCACGATGACGATGGCCAGGACGTCGAGCAGCCACAACAGCAGGTAGATGGCGAGGCCGATGGCGATCGCCCGTACCGCCCAGCCGGCGGCGAGCTTCACGGCGCGCGGGATGGGGTCGGCGGTGATGCGTTCGTCGAACTGCTCGTCCACCGAGGCGTGTGCCTGGGCGCGTAGGTCGATGATCCGCTGCCGCAGCTGGTTCGCGACGTCCAGCGGGCGGACGCGCGGCTGCTCACGGCTCATGGATCCTCCTCGTCGGCGCGGGCTGATCGCAGTCGCCCGGCGCCGACACTACCGCGACATCCGCCGCGTCGGCCGGTCAGTCACCGGCGGCTGCGGGTCTCGCGCCCGGTCACGATCGCAGGCCGGACATGAGCCCCGTGCCACCTGGTTAACCTAGACTTCACGCATGCCACAGAGCCAGAGCCCCCTCGTCGTCGTCCTCGGAGACCAGGTCGGGAGATCACTCCTGGTCATCGGGGCGCTCCTGATCCTGGGCGCGCTGTTCTACCTGGGATTCCGCCAAGGCGCTGCGAAGGCGACCAATGCGATCACCCAACGGCTGCAGCAGGAGCGGGCATCGCGCATCGAGCGCTGGACGCCGCACCCGGCGCGGTCGGGCGGCGAGCCGGGCTCGGCGATGCGCCTGCTGTCGGACTACGAGGACGCCATCTATGCCGAGGCGCGACACGCCCTCGACGCGCAGCTCGGGAACGGTGACGAGCAGCAGCATGTGGCCTACGCGGCCCAGCTGCACGGCGACGTACGCCGGTTGCGCGGCCAGATCCTCCACCACCTGCACAACCCGCCGGCCCCGAGTGCGCCGCCTGCCGGCACTCCGGTCGACCGAGCGTGACGCCAGCCCTCGCCCGAGCCGGGAACTCCGGCACCGCCGCCGGCGACTACCGCAGTAGTTCCGCCGACCGAAGGACCCTCGTGAAGTCTCCCCGTACCGCCGTCACCCGGCCCGCCCCCGGACGGCGCGCCGCGCTCCGGCTCGTCACCGCGCTGCTGGCCACCGTGGCCGCCGTGCTGCTCGGAACGGGGACCGCGTTCGCGCACACCGAGCTGGCCTCGAGCGATCCGGCGGACGGCGCCACCCTCGACGTGCTCCCCGGCACGATCACCTTGACCTTCGGCGAGACCCTGCAGGGCCCGACCGCGAAGGTCGGCGTGCTGGTCGGCGACCGCGGGCCGGTGCAGGTCGACGCCACGGTGAGCGGCGCGACCGTCACGGTCGACACCGCCGCCGGACCCATCGCCGGCCTACTGAGCGACGGCGGGTCCGGCAAGTGGGCGATCAGCTACCAGGTCGTCTCCGAGGACGGTCACCGCGTCGACGGCACGCTCACGTTCACGGTCGCCGCTCCGGCGAGCCCGACCGGCACCGGTGCCGCCGCTACGTCGTCGGCGGAGGCCGCCACGGCTGCCGGCGCATCGGGCACGCACGCCGATCGGGGCGAGGCGGCCGGCGACCCCGCTGCGGCGGGGGACGACGAGCCGGAGCAGGTCGACCCGCTCACCTGGTTCCTGATCGTCGCGGGCGTCGCCGCCGGCGTGTTCGCGGTGGTGCGCATCGACCGCGCCGTCCGCAAGAAGAAGGCCGACGCGACGGAGAAGGACGCCTGACGCGGCCGTCTCAGCGGCCGGCGCGCACCCGGCGCAGCGACTGCCCGTGCCCGATGGCCTCGCGGAACGCGACGGGCACCTCGACGCGCGAGAACTCCGTAGCGTCGACGGTGACGTAGACGTTGCGCGCGGAGCAGACCGCCTCGCCGTCGCGCAGCGCGGCGAAGTCGACGGTGATCGAGGAGTTCCCGACGTGCACGGCCGACACCGCGATCTCCGCGGAGTCCGGCCAGCGCAGCGAGCCGTGCCAGTCGATCTCGCTGTGCACGACCATCCAGTCCACGCCTTCGGCTTGCGCGCGCTGGTTGCTGTAGCCCAGGGCCGCGGTGTACGCCGTGAACGCCTCGTCGAAGTAGTTCAGGTACCAGCCGTGGAACACCACGTTCTGCTGGTCGGCCTCGTAGTAGCGGACGGCGAGCGGCATCCGCCAGGTGTCCTCGCCGACGTGGACCTCAACGGCCATCGGGGTTCCTCATTCCTCCGTAGTGCGCGTCCCTCAGGAGCCCCGCTGTCAGGTCTGCGGGAACCCGAGGTTGATGCCGCCGTGGCTCGGGTCGAGCCACCGGCTGGTGACGACCTTGCCGCGGGTGAAGAAGTGCACGCCCTCGGTCCCGTGCGCGTGCGTGTCGCCGAACAGCGAATCCTTCCATCCGCCGAACGAGTAGTACGCGACGGGCACCGGGATCGGCACGTTGATACCGATCATGCCGACGGTCGCCTCGTTCTGGAAGCGGCGTGCCGCGCCACCGTCGTTGGTGAAGATCGCGGTGCCGTTGCCGTACGGGTTCGCGTTGATCAGGGCCACTCCCTCGTCGTACGACGCCACCCGCACCACCGAGAGCACCGGGCCGAAGATCTCGTCGCGGTAGATCGACATCTCCGGCGTCACCCGGTCGAACAGCGTCGGGCCGAGCCAGAATCCAGTGTCCGACCCGTCGAACGTCCCGTCGCGGCCGTCGACCACCAGGTCGGCGCCGGCGTCGGAGCCGGCGGCGACGTACGCGGTGACCTTGTCGCGGTGCGCGCCGGTCACCAGCGGCCCCATGTCGGTGCCGCGGGTGCCGTCCCCGGTGCGCAGGCCGGCCATCCGCTCGCGGATCTTCGCGATGAGCTCGTCGGCCACCGGCTCCACCGCGACCAGCGCCGAGATCGCCATGCACCGCTCGCCGGCGGACCCGAAGCCGGCGTTGACCGCCGCGTCCGCGGCCAGGTCGAGGTCGGCGTCCGGCAGCACCAGCATGTGGTTCTTCGCGCCGCCGAGGGCCTGCACGCGCTTGCCGTTGGCGGTCGCCGTCTCGTAGACGTACTTGGCGATCGGGGTCGACCCGACGAACGACACCGATGCGACGTCCGGGTGGTTCAGCAGCGCGTCGACGGCCTCCTTGTCGCCGTGGACGACGTTGAGGACGCCGTCCGGCAGCCCAGCCTCCGTCCAGAGCTGCGCGATCAGGTTGGCGGCGGAGGGGTCCTTCTCCGAGGGCTTGAGCACGACGGCGTTGCCGCAGGCGATCGCGATCGGCACGAACCACAGCGGCACCATCGCCGGGAAGTTGAACGGCGAGATGACCGCGCAGACGCCGAGCGGCTGGCGCAGCGAGTAGACGTCCACGTCGGTCGATGCGTTGGCGGAGTACGAGCCCTTGAGCAGGTGCGGAATGCCGCAGGCGAACTCGGCGACCTCGAGCCCGCGGATCACCTCGCCGCGGGCGTCCGAGAGCACCTTGCCGTGCTCGCCGGTGATCAGCGCCGCGACTTCGTCGGCGCGCGCGGACAGCAGCTCGCGGAACTTGAACAGCACCTGGGTCCGCTTGGCGAGCGAGGTGGCCGCCCACGCCGGCGCCGCATTCGCGGCGCTCGCGACGACCCGCTCGACGTCGCCGGTGGCCGCGAGCGCGACCTGCCGCGCCACCTCACCGGTGGCCGGGTTGTAGACGTCGCCGACCCGCGGCTCCGCGGGCGCCCAGGCCCGACCGTCGATGTAGTGGGCGAGCATCGGCTGGTCCATCGGATCTCCTTTGCAGGTCGCGAACTGCGGCGCCGGACGTCGTCATCCGGCGCGGCCTCCTACACGCTAGCGGCTCGTGGCCGCGGGCGAGTATCGCGCAGCCGGGCGATCGAATCCGCTGGTGACCAAAGGGACTGGTGGGACGCATGTCGTGGTCTCGGCGACCCCGTCGGCTACCGTGGACGGTGCGCACCACGAATCTTCCCCCCACCCCAGGAGTCCTCGTGACCGACTCGCCGGACGCTCCGCACCCCGACACCACCGCCCGAAAGCGCCCGCACACCGTCCGCGCGGCCGCCCTCGGCCTGCTCGCGCTCGCGGCCCTGATCGCCGCGGTGGCGCTGTTCGGCAAGGACGACGATCGCGGCTCCGCGGCCGGGGAGCAGTCGTCGGCGAGCGCCACCAGCGCGTCGTCCGCGCCGACCACGTCGTCCGCGGCCAGCTCCTCGGCGCCGACGACGACGTCCGCACCGCCGGTGCAGACGACGCCGGCCCAGCCGACCCCCACCGACGCGACCTCCGGGCAGAGCGAGGCCCCGGCGCCTCCCGGGGTCACCGTGCTCATCACCAGCCAGACCTGGAACGCGGGCACGAAGTCGATCGAGGTCGTCGGGTCCGTGCAGGGCATCGCCACCGAGACCTCGACCTGCACGGCGACCGCGACGATGGGCACCACCTCGGCGTCCGCGTCCGTACCCGGCACGTTCGACGGACAGGGCACCTCGTGCGGCCTGATCTCGATCTCGATGAGCGGGCGCCCCTCGGGCACCTACCAAGTCGTCATCGCCTTCGACGCCGGCAACGGCGTGGCGAAGTCCAAGCCGGTCAGCGTCGACGTCCCGTAGCCGACCCGCTCCGGCTCGGCGGGCCGGATGTGCGACACCCGGGATCGCTCGCGGTGTCCTGGCTACTTCCGGGTGAACGCCGCGATGCGCTCCTGCGCGTCCGAGCCGCGGCCCCGGCCCTCGAGCACCTCGTACTGCAGCCCGGCATCGAGCGCCGCGCCGTCGGTGACGTCGAGGAGATGCTTGTTGGCCGCGTGCGAGAACACCGAGTTCGCCGCGATCCGGCCGGCGAGCTCCCCCAGGTGCTCCTCGAAACCGGCGGCGGGGACGGCGTACTCCGCCAGGCCGATTCGCACGGCCTCGTCGGCCGAGATCATCTCCGCGGTGAACATCAGCCGCTTGGCGGTGGCTACGCCGACGCGGCGCGGCAGCCGCTGGCTCATGCCCCACACCGGCGTCAGCGCCCACTTCGCGTGGGTGTCGCCGAAGCGCGCGTCGTCCGCAGCCACGATGAAGTCGGCCGCCAGGGCCACCTCGAGGGCGCCCGTGTAGCAGTGGCCGTGGACGGCCGCGACTACGGGCATCGGCAGCTTCTCGAGCATCCGCAGCGTCTCGCTGTGCCAGCCCCGTGACGGGACCGCCTCGCCGGTGGCGATGTCCGCGAGGTCGTGGCCGGCGGAGAAGCACTTCCCGGCTCCGCGCAGGATGACGCACGAGACGGTGTCGTCGTCGCGCAGTTGCTCGACGTGCCCGCGCAGCTCGCGGAACATCGCCACGGTCAGCGCATTGAGCTTCTCGGGGCGGTTCAGGGTCAGCATCACCCAGCCGTCGTGGTTCTCGCGCAGCACCAGGGCCGTCTCGTTCGCTGCCGTCATGGCGGTTTCCTCTCCTCGGGCGCACCGCGACACGGGGCCGGGTACGGCGGCGGTGCTTCGGGTAGCCTGCCGGGGGCGTCGCGCGCGGTCAACCCGTCCATACGCTGGGCATTTCCGACGGTCCCGCGAACTGCGACGCGTTCCACAAGTTCGATAACAATTCGGTAAACCCACGCGTGTTGCGGTGTTCAATTTGTGTAAAAAGTTGTTCCGCACGACCTCAGCAGTCACAGTGGTAACGGCCTTAACGCCGACTTTGACCACGTGAACGAACGCCACCTGCCGAGGTTAAGCACCTGATGCGAGCTCTTCCCGCCCCCCGCCGAGCCCTCTCGCCGGTTGCCCGCCTAGCGACCCTCCTCGGGTCCGCATCGCTGGCGACCGGTCTGCTGGTGGTCCTCCCCGTCGTCAGCTTCGCCAGCCCACCCGCGCCGGTCGCGCCCGCCGTCCAGAACATCGCTCTCGGCAGCCCCGGGGCGCCGGCAGCCGGCGTGGACGTCGTCGACCCCAAGAACAGCGCCGCGCCGGCGCCGAAGTCGGAAACCCCCACCGCGTCGTCGACGACCCCCGATCCGTCGACGACCCCCTCCGGCTCCGGCGCGGCGCAGTCCTCCAGCGCCCAGCCGCCCGCCGCGCCGTCATCCGCGCAGCCACAGCCGACCACCACCGAGGCGCCGTCGCAGCCGGCCACGCCAGGGGCGGGCAAGGCCCAGGACAAGCCGGCTCCGAGTGATGAGACGCAGCCCGCCGCCCCCATGCCGGTCCCCGACGGATCGCAGACCCTCGTCCTCGACAAGGGCGCCACCAAGAGCTTCTCCTCCGTCGGCGTCTCCTGGAAGGGCGACGCTCCGCTCAACGGCATCGCCCTGCAGATCCGCGTGAAGGCCACCGGCTCCGGCCAGTGGTCGGAGTGGAGCGACCTCAGCGTCAACCGGGACATCGCGCCGAACCCGAAGGCCACCGACCAGCGGCAGGGATCGGACCCCTACTGGTTCGGCAGCTCCGACGGGATCGAGGTCGCGGTCACCGTCACGCCCGGCACCGAGATCTCCGACCTCAAGCTCACGCTGATCGATCCGAAGCAGGTCGCCCAGGACGCGGCCCCGTCCGCCGCGCCGACCTCCAGCGCCGGCGCGGCGCTGACCATGCCGGCGGTGTACACCCGCGCGCAGTGGGGCGCGGACGAGTCGCTGTCGGGCTGGGCTCCCCAGTACATGCCCACCATCAAGGCGGCGACCCTGCACCACTCCGCGGACGGCAACAACTACAGCGAGAGCGACGTCCCCGGCCTGATGCGGTCGATCTACTACTACCAGTCGGTCACCCTGGGCTGGGGCGACATCGGCTACAACGTCGTCGTCGACAAGTTCGGGCGCGCCTGGGAGGGCCGCAAGGGCGGCCTCGACCAGCCGGTGGTCGGGGCGCACGCGGGAGGCTTCAACCAGTACACCTTCGGCGTCTCGATGCTCGGCAACTACGACCTCGTCGACGTCCCCGCGGCCACCAAGGAGAAGGTCGCGCAGCTGATCGCGTGGAAGTTCAAGCTGTACGGCGTCGACCCGAACGCCAGCACCCAGCTCACCCAGGTCGGCGGCGCCGGGACGACGGCGAAGTTCTCCGACGGGCAGACCGTCACCCTGCCGACGATCTTCGGCCACCGGCAGACCGGCAACACCGTCTGCCCGGGCCAGTACGGCTACGCTGCGCTGCCCTGGATCCGCTCGCGGGCCGCGCAGATCATGGCGACCCTCGACCCGCCGCCGTACTACTCGCCCGAGGGCGCGCTCGCGGCCGGCGTCGACTCCTCGGGAACGCTCTCGGTGAACGGCTGGCTGATCGACCGATCGGCGATCATGGCGCCGGTCAACGGCGCGGTCACCGTCGACGGCACGGCCGTGCGGTACTTCACCGCCAACGGCCCGCGTCCCGAGCTGGCCAGCTACGGCATCCCCGGCAACCACGGGTTCGCCTTCACCACGACCCTCAGCACCGGCTCCCATCAGGTGTGCCTGTACGCCTCCAACGTCGGTGGTGGCGATTCGAACCTGATCGACTGCAAGACGGTCAACTACAACGTCAAGCCGATCGCCACCATCGGCGCGCTGGCGGCGACCGGCAACGGCAACGCCTCGATCAGCGTCAACGGCTGGGCGTACGACGGCAACGCGCCGTCCCAGCCGGTGGTCACCGTCATCACCACCGACGGCAAGGACGCCCGGTACTTCTACGCCAACGGCCCGCGGCCCGAGCTGGCCAGCTATGGGATGCCCGGCAACCACGGCTTCAACTTCAGCTACGGCGTCCCGACCGACGGCGCGCACAAGGTGTGCATGTACACGATCGAGATCGACAACGGCGCGATGAGCCAGACCGACTGCAAGACGGTGACCGTCAGCGGCAACAACCCGCAGGGCTACTTCACGGCCGCCAAGTCCGGCTCGACGGTGACCGTCGACGGCTGGGCGTTCGACCCCAGCGACCTCTACGCCAACACGACGGTGATGCTCACGCTCAACGGCAAGGTCGTCGCGTACTCCTACGCCAACCGGCCGTTCGCCGACCTGGCCTACTACGGTGTGCCCGGCAACCACGGCTTCCAGACGGCGTTCGGCGCCGGGTCCGGGACCAACAGCGTCTGCCTGTTCGTGATGAACGTCGGCAACGGCGCGGACACCCTGGTGCAGTGCCGCAATGTCTAGCCGACCGGTGATCAGATCGCGCGCCGCGATGGCGCTCGTGGCGCTGCTCGCCGCCGTGCTCCAGGTCGTGCAGACCGGCAGCGAGGCCTCCGCGGTCACGGCCGACCAGTGGCAGGCCGGCAACATCATCTCCAACGGCGCGTTCTTCACCGGCTCGGCGATGACGGCGTCCGAGGTGCAGAGCTTCCTGAACGCCAAGGGCGCGAACTGCACCGACGGCGCCGCGCAGTGCCTGAAGAACTACACGACCAGCACGCCGGCGACCACCGCCGAGGCGGGGCTGTGCGCGGCGATGCCGGCGACGTCCGCCAGCACCGGCGCGCAGATCATCTACAACGTCGGGGCGGCGTGCGGCATCAGCCAGAAGGTCATCCTCGTGATGATCCAGAAGGAGTCGAGCATCGTGACGGCGAGCACGCCGTCCACATCGATGTACAAGGCCACCGCCGGGTTCGCCTGCCCCGACACGGCACCCTGCGACACCCAGTACTACGGCTTCTTCAACCAGGTCTACCGGATGGCCCGCCAGTTCAAGTACTACGCCGCCAACCCGACCCGCTACGGGTACCAGGCGGGGCGCAACAACACAATCCTCTACAACCCCAACACGGCATGCGGATCCGGCACCGTCTACATCGAGAACCAGGCGACCGCCAACCTGTACATCTACACGCCCTACCAGCCCAACAAGGCGGCGCTGGCGAACCTGTACGGCACCGGCGACTCGTGCTCCGCATACGGCAACCGCAACTTCTGGCGGTTCTACAACGACTGGTTCGGGTCGACGCCGCCCCCGCCGCCGCCGGCGCCGGTCTACAACCCGCAGGGCTCGATCGACTCGGTGAGCACCGGGCAGGACGGCGACCTGCGGGTGCAGGGCTGGGCGTACGATAACGACCAGCCGACCGCCCCGGTCAGCGTCAAGCTCTCGGTGGCCGGCACGCAGGTCACCACGGTGAGCGCCAACCAGCCGCGCTCGGACCTGGCGTACTACGGCATCCCCGGCAATCACGGCTTCGACGTCACGGTGAAGGGCCAGGTCGACGGCGACAACGCGGTGTGCGGTGTCGCGGTCAACCTCGGCGGCGGCACCGACGTCGCGCTGGACTGCAAGAACGGCGTGGCCAAGTTCAACCCGATCGACCCGATCGGTTCGCTCGACAGCCTCACCCTCGACGCCAACGGGCTGATCGTCGCCAACGGCTGGGCGTACGACGGCAGCGCGTGGTCGCAGCCGGTCGCGATGATGCTGACCATCAACGGCAACCTGGTCGGCTACGCCAGCGCCGGTGATAAGAAGGCAGACCTGGCGTACTACGGGATCCCGGGCGACCACGGGTTCACCACCACGTTGACGCCCGCGGTCAACGGCAACAACCAGGTGTGCGCGTACGCCGCCAACATCCTGGGCGGGACGACGCAGATGGTCGGCTGCAAGAACATCACGGCGACCGTTCCGGGCAGCCCGACCGGCTACCAGGAGTCGGTGTCGCAAGACGGCTACGGCAACGTGACGGTCAGCGGCTACGCGTACGACCCGAGCAACCTGTACGCCAGCGTCGTCACGGTGATCAGCATGAACGGCAGCCCGACCATCTATCTGTGGGCGGACAAGCCGCGTCCCGAGCTGGCCTACTACGGCGTCCCGGGCAACCACGGCTACAGCTACACCTTCTCGCCGCCCGTCACCGGCGACTCCGTGTCGGTCTGCACGTACGCCGCCAACATCGGCCCCGGCGCCGACAACCCGATCGGCTGCAAGAAGACCGAGATCTTCGTGCCGGGCTCGCCGATCGGCGACCTCAACCCGATCAGCGTCTCGGGCACCTCGATGTCGCTGTCCGGCTGGGCGTGGGACGTCGACGCGCCGTACTCGCCGCTGCGGCTGATCATCACGGTCAACGGCCAGATCAACACGTATCTGTACGCCGACCAGGCCGAGCCCAACCTCGCGCCGTACGGGATCCCCGGCAAGCACGGCTTCTCGCGGACCCTCCCGAAGCCGGCCGCGGGCAGCACCGTGTGCGCGTACGCGGCCAACGAAGGAGCGGGGCTCAACCGGTTCGTGGGCTGCCGCAAGGTCTAAGGGGGCTCGCAGGATTCGCCGGTAGGGTCCACTACCGCCAAGTAGCAGTGCCACCTTCACGAACGAGGAAGCCATGACCTCACGCGCCGGGCGTTCGCTCGTCGTCATCCCGACGTACAACGAGGCCGACAACATCTGCACGATCGTGCGCCGGCTGCGCGCGGCCGAGCCGGACGTCGACGTGCTGATCGTCGACGACGGATCACCCGACGGCACCGGCGAGCTCGCCGACTCGCTCGCGCGGGCCGACGAGCAGATCCACGTGCTGCACCGCAGCGGGAAGTCGGGTCTCGGCGCGGCGTACGTTGCCGGCTTCCGGTGGGCCCTCGAGCGCCGGTACGACGTGGTCGTCGAGATGGACGCCGACGGCTCGCACCAGCCCGAGCAGCTCGGCCGGATCCTCGGCGCGATCGGCAGCGCCGACGCGGTGATCGGCTCGCGCTGGGTGCCCGGCGGGTCGATCGCGAACTGGCCGCGCGAGCGCGAGCTGCTGTCGCGGCTCGGGAACCTCTACATCCGCGGCCTGCTCGGCCTGCCGCTGCGCGACGTGACCGCCGGCTTCCGCGCATACCGGGCGGACACACTGCGCGCGATCGGCCTGGACGACGTCCAGTCGCAGGGCTACTGCTTCCAGACCGACCTCTCGCGCCGCGTCGTGCAGCGCGGGATGTCCGTGATCGAGGTGCCCATCGACTTCATCGAGCGGGAGATCGGCGACTCGAAGATGAACGCCGACATCATGCGCGAGTCGCTGGTGAAGGTGACCGCGTGGGGCATCGCCGACCGCTCGGCGCAGCTGCGGCGCGCCTGGCGCCGCTGGAAGCGTCGCGCGGCGGCCGTCCGGTCATCGGTCTCCCGCGACGAGGGCTAGCGGTAGAAGTCCCACGCCGAGGACACCACGTCCTCGAGGCCGCGGCCGGGGGTCCAGCCGAGCAGCTGCCCCGCCCGGGCGTTGGAGGCGACCAGGCGGGCCGGGTCTCCCGGGCGCCGTCCGGCCGGCTGCTCGACGATGGGCCGTCCGGTCACCCGCCGCGCCGTCTCGACGACCTCCCGCACGGAGTAGCCGGTGCCGGTCCCGAGGTTGATCACCGCATGGCCGGTGACGTCGGCTCCCAGCGCGCGCAGGTGCGCCTGCGCGAGATCCTCGACGTGCAGGTAGTCGCGCACGCAGGTGCCATCGGGGGTGGGGTAGTCCGCGCCGAACACGGTCACCGGCGTGCCCTCGCGCGCGGCGCGCAGCACCAGCGGTACCAGGTGGGTCTCGGGGTCGTGCCGCTCGCCGAGGCCGCGGGCGCTGCCCCCGACGTTGAAGTAGCGCAGCGAGATCGCGCTGAACCCGTCGCCGCAGAACGACGCGAGCAGGTGGTCGACGGCCAGCTTCGTCGCGCCGTAGGTGTTGACCGGCCGCGCCGGATGGTCCTCGTCGATGACCGGCGCGATCGGCTCGCCGTACACGGCGGCCGTCGAGGAGAACACCAGGCGCGGCACGCCGATGGCGCGCAGCGCCCGCACCAGCTGCAGGGAGCCGACGACGTTCGTCTCCCAGTACAGGTCCGGCTCGGCGACGGACTGCGCGACCAGCGAGCGCGCCGCGAAGTGCATCGCCGCATCGAACGGCCGGCGCAGCAGCCGGGGCGCGTTGTGGATCGAGCCCTCGATGAGCTCGGCGTCTGGGGGGACGGCGTCACGATGCCCGGTCGAGAGGTCGTCGAGCACCGTCACCCGATGACCGGCCGCGATGAGCGCGTGCACGCAGACCGACCCGATGTACCCGGCGCCGCCCGCCACGAGGATCTCCATGTCGCCCATTGTGGGGCACGACCACGGCGGTCTCGCGGTGGGTGGCACCACGCTAAACGGCCGAAAGCGGGGGACAACCCACCGCATCGGAGCGTCGTGATGAGGCGTACAGGCCTCGATCGCCCGGCGGGAGGAGCCCGGGAAGTAGCATCAGGATCTACCTGCCCGCCGTCCGGCGCGGCCGGTCCGCGCCGCGCCCCCAATCGGAAGTCGAAGCTGTAGTGCCTAACGCCAATCCTGTCGCCGAGGTCTGGAAGTACCGCGGGCTCATCGGCAACTTCGCGAGCCGCGAGCTCAAGGGTCAGTACAAGGGCTCGGCGCTCGGGTCGCTGTGGGCGCTCGCCAACCCGCTCGCCACCCTGGGCATCTACAGCCTGGTGTTCGGATTCTTCCTGAAGTTCCCGCCGCGCACGTCCGGCAACGGCGAGCTGGCCAGCTTCCCGCTGTTCCTGTTCACCGCGCTGGTCGTCTGGAACTTCTTCAACAACGTCACCACCGGCAGCATGGGCGCGTTGGTCAACGCGGGGCCGCTGCTGCGCAAGATCTACTTCCCGCCGTTCGCGCCGGTGTTCGGCTCGGCCATCGCGGCGCTGAACCAGACCGCGATCGAGTTCGGGCTGCTGCTGGTCGTGCTGCTAATCTTCGGCAACGTCAGCTGGACCTGGCTGCTGCTGCCGGTCCTCCTGCTACTGCTGGCTGCGTTCGCGGTCGGTATCGGCATGTTCCTGGCGATGCTCAACGCGCGGTACCGCGACGTGCACCACATCGTCGGCGTCGTGCTGAGCTTCTTCTTCTACACCGCGCCGATCGTGTACCCGATCGCGCTGGTCCGCGACAAGTACGCCGAGCACCCGTGGCTCGAGCTCTACGAGTGGAACCCGCTCACGGTCTTCGTCGAGTCGTTCCGCAACGTCCTGTGGGACCTGCAGTTCCCGGGCTGGGGCAACATGGGCTACATGCTGCTGTGGTCCGCGGTCGCGCTCGGCGGTGGCTGGCTGTTCTTCCAGAGCCGGTCGCGCGACGTCAGCGAGGAGCTGTAGATGAGCGCCGACCCAGTGACCCCCGAGGTGCGTCCCGTGGCGCGTGAGCGGTTCGCCCAGAAGCCGGTGGCCCCCGAGGACGTCGCGATCTCGATCCGGGGCGTGTCGAAGAAGTTCCGGGTCTTCACCGACCGCAAGACCAACCTCAAGGAGCTGTTCACCGACCGCAAGCGCTCGAACCGCACCGAGGAGTTCTGGGCGCTACGGGACATCTCCTTCGACATCCCCAAGGGCAAGACGTTCGGGCTGATCGGGCACAACGGGTCCGGCAAGTCGACGCTGCTGAAGCTGATCGCCGGCATCCACCGCCCGAGCAGCGGCGAGATCACCAGCGCCGGCCGGATCTCGGCGATGCTCGAGCTCGGCGCCGGGTTCCACCCGGAGCTGTCCGGGCGCGAGAACATCTACCTGAACGGCTCGATCCTCGGGCTCACCCGCAAGCAGATCAACGAGGCGATGGACAAGATCATCGACTTCTCGGGGCTGCGGGAGTTCATCGACACCCCCGTGAAGGTCTACTCCTCGGGCATGTTCGTACGTCTCGGGTTCGCGATCGCGGTCAACCTGGAGCCGGAGATCCTGGTCATCGACGAGGTCATCGCCGTCGGTGACGAGGAGTTCCAGCGCAAGTGCTTCGATCACCTCTACGAGCTGCGGCGCAAGGGCGTCACGATCATCCTGGTCTCGCACAGCCTCGGGCTGATGGCCGAGCTGTGTGACGAGGTCGCGTGGCTCGATCACGGCGTCCTGCAGGGCGTGGGCAAGGCGCGCGACCTCACCGACGCATACCTCGAGTCCGTCAACAAGCGCGAGGCCGAGAGCGCCGGCGAATCCAACGAGTACCACGACCAGGTGGCCGACGCCGGCCGCCGTAGCACCGGCGAGATCCACGTCACCGGCGTCGAGTTCCTCGGCCGGGCCGGCGAGCCGGCCGGGTTCCTCAGCACGGGGGAGCGGGCGACCATCCGGGTGCGGTACGAGGCGGCGAGCGCGCTGGAGATGGCCGCCTTCGGGATCAGCATCGACCACGAGTCCGGCTTCCACATCACCGACATGAACTCGGGGCACGCGCGCGGCGGCGACCCGATCCCGGCCGGTGCCGGACACATCGACTTCGTCATCGACGAGCTGCCGCTGATGCCGGGCGTGTACGAGCTGTCCACCATCGTCTCGCACCAGGCGAAGGTCTTCGAGTCCCGCGAGCGTGCCTTCAAGCTCACCGTGCGCACCAACGACTCGACGCTGGGCGGCGGTGTCGCCCGTACCGTCGGCAGCTGGACGCTGCCCTCCTCCGGCGGCTGAGCCGCCCGGGCAGCTGAGCGGTCCCGTCGCGGGGCGGTCCGGAAACCGACAGCCCAGGGAGCCACTGGGCACTCCGGGTGGACAGCGGCCCTCTCGCGCGTCGTTTCGGCGGTTGATCAGGCGGCCGGCGCCGCCCGGCCGATTGGCTCGGGCGCTGCGGCCGAGTCGCATCGGGCGCTGTCGCCGAGTCGGCTCGGGCGCTGCCGCCTTCCGACGGGGCGCTCAGCGCAGCCGGCGCCCGAGCGCGTCGGCCTTGCGCCGGGCCAGCGCCTTCCAGGACTTCAGGCGCTCGCGAGGGGTTTGCGCGAACACCAGCTCCTCCAGCTCGACCACCCGTTGGGTGAGCTGCTCGAACTGCGCCACGATCCGGTTGTTCTGGCTGACCAGGTTGCGGTTGAGCTCGGCCAGGGCGGTGTTCTGCTCACGGATCAGCTGGTTCGCCTCGTGCATTCGGCTGTCGGTGTCGTTGGTCAGCTGCGCGACCTGGTTGTTGATGTTGTGGAGCAGGCTGAGGTTCTGGTCGTGGCGGATCCGGGTGAGCTGGTCGCCGCGGTCGATGAGCTCGGTGAGGTAGAGCAGCGTGCCGAGGTGGTCGTGCTCGCGCACGTCCTCCCGCAGGTAGCGGTCCCGGATCGTCCGGTCGAAGCTGGTGTGGTCCTGCGCGGCGGCGATCACGCTGTTGCCCAGGTCGCCCTCGGCGTTCTCCCGCTGGTGCCAGAACGCCAACGGCGGGCCGTCGATGAACCCGACGTGGTAATGCTGCAGCATGCGCAGGTTGAAGTCCCAGTCGGCGAGGACCGGCAGATCCTCGGCGTACCCGCCGACCGTGTCGTGGACGGCGCGCCGGTACAGCAGCGAGATGGGCGGTGCGTAGTTGCGGCGGATCATCTCGAACAGCGTCACGTCGGTCATGTTCGAGGCGAGGATCTCGCGGCGATCGGTCGTGATCCGCTCGCCTTCGACGGTCTCGTAGACGACCTCGGTGCGCACCGCGACGCCGCCGTCGTCCGGCGTGGCCTCGAGGTGCGCCACCGTGCGGGTGAGGAACTCCGGGGCCCAGGTGTCGTCGTCGTCGTGCACGACGACGTACGCCGACTCGCTGTTGCGCAGCCCCACGTTCATGGCGGCCTCGCGGCCGGCGGACCGCTCGTTGTGGACGACGTGGATCCGGCCGCGGGCGCGCTCGGAGACCTCGGCCACGCACTGCTCCACGGGCCCCCGGTCGCCGGCGTCGTTCACGACCACCAGCACGTAGTCCTCGAAGGACTGCGCCAGCACGGAATCGAGGGCCCTGCGCAGGAGGACGGGACGGTTCTTGGTGCGAGTGATGACCGCTACCTTCGCCTGCGGCAGAGTGCTCATGCGATTCCTTCGTCCGGGTACGGGCTGGGCAGATGATCCCATACCCGCCGCCGTGAGGACGTCGCCGAATCGCGCGCCGACCACCGGCGACCGGACGAATCTCACGGAACTGGCACCGGCGACCGGCAAATCCGAGGGGTGTGGGCCGATACCATATAGCGTCGATCGCGAAACGCCCCGTGCGGCTGTGCGCTGCGCCCGCCCGAGCCGAAACGTAAAAGGAGTCGTCAGTGCGACGCATCATCTTCTACCTGTTCTACGACTCGCAGGGCGTCGTCGACGACTACATCCCCTACAAGCTCAAGGCGCTGCGCGAGCACGCCGAGCACATCTTCGTCGTCTCCAACTCGAAGATCACCGACGAGGGGCGGGCCAAGCTCGAGGCCGTCGCCGACACGGTATGGGAGCGCGAGAACGTCGGGTTCGACGTCTGGGGCTACAAGGAGGCGATGGAGCACTACGGCATGGACCGGCTCGCGGAGTACGACGAGCTGATCCTGATGAACTACACGTTCTTCGCGCCGATCTTCCCCTTCAGCGAGACCTTCGAGAAGATGGACGCCCAGGAGCTCGACTTCTGGGGCGTCACCGCGCACAAGGCCGTCGACCCGCACCCGTTCCCCGGACAGACCGGGGTGCTGCCGATGCACATCCAGTCGCACTGGATCGCCGTCCGCAAGCAGATGTTCACCTCCCACGAGTTCCGCTCGTACTGGGCGGACATGCCGATGATCACGTCGTACGAGCAGTCGATCACCCAGCACGAGTCGAAGTTCACCCAGCATTTCGCCGGCAAGGGCTTCCGGTACCAGATCACCTTCCCGCCGGAGAACTATCCGACAGATCACCCGGTGTTCCAGTCGGCGGACATGATGATCGACGACCGCTGCCCGATCCTCAAACGGCGGATGTTCTTCCACGAGTCGACCTACCTCGACCGCGAGGCGATCATCGGCAAGCGGGTGATGGACAAGATCGCCAAGGAGACCGACTACCCGGTCGAGCTGATCTGGGAGAACGTCGTCCGGTCGGCCGAACCGCGCACGCTGTACACCAACTTCTCGATGCTCGAGGTCGTCAACGAGATCGAGACCGGTCCGGCGCTGAGCAAGCAGCCCCGCGTCGCGGTGATGGCGCACATGTACTACGAGGACATGGTCGACGAGGTGATGGGCTACATCACGCACGTGCCCGCGCCGTACGACCTGATCGTGACCACCGTCAGCGAGGACAAGAAGCGCGTCATCGAGCAGTCCCTGCAGAAGTACGACATCAACAAGGTCGACGTGCGGGTCATGGACCAGAACCGGGGCCGCGACATGGCCGCCATGCTGATCACCTGCAAGGACGTCCTGACCTCCGGCGCCTACGACCTCATCTGCCGCATCCACTCCAAGAAGTCCCCGCAGAACAGCTACAACACCGCCAAGCTGTTCAAGGACCACATGTTCGACAACCTGCTCTACACCGACGGGTACGTCGCGAACATCCTGCGGCTGTTCGACCAGGAGAAGACCCTCGGGATGGTGTTCCCGCCGGTGGTCAACATCGGCTACCCGACGCTCGGGCACTCCTGGTTCACCAACCGGGGCTGGGCCTGGCACTACGCGCAGGAGATGGGGCTGCACACCCACTTCGACCGGACCACGCCGGTCGCGCCGTACGGCACGATGTTCTGGTTCCGCCCGGAGGCACTGCTGAAGATGTCGCAGTACCCGTGGGTGCACTCGGACTACCCGCCCGAGCCCGGCCACAACGACGGCGGCCTCGCGCACGTGCAGGAGCGGCTGCTGGCCTACACCGTGATGGACGCCGGCTACCACGTGCGGTCGGTCATCAACCGCGACTGGGCCGCGATCAACTACACGTTCATGGAGTACAAGCTGCAGCGCATCTCCTCGATGCTGCCGGCGTACACCCAGGACCAGGTCGACTACCTGGAGAAGCTGCAGCGCGAGGAGCCGCTGGCCGCGCAGCTCAAGCAGGAGCTCCGATCCCGCTTCCCGACGCTCGCCAAGGTCGTGACGCCCGGCTACAAGGCGGCTCGCAAGGGCTACCGCGCCGGCCGGTCACTGCGGCACCGGTAGGGCCGGACGATGCCGATCACCCTCGCCGAAGCGTTCAACCCGCGGCACAACGCCATCGGGTTCCTGCGCTGGCTCATGGCCTTCGCGGTCATCTTCTCGCATGCCGGGCCGCTCGCCGACTTCTACGGCGGCCACGACCTCGGCACCCAGTTCTCCACCGAGCAGTCGCTCGGCGGCGTCGCGGTCTGCGGCTTCTTCTTCCTGTCCGGCTTCCTGATCACCAAGAGCCGCCAGGGCAGCTCGACGATCTTCCGGTACTTCTGGCGCCGCATCGTGCGCATCATCCCCGCTTTCTGGGCCGCGCTGCTGCTCACCGCGTTCGTGCTCGCCCCGCTCGCCTGGCGCAAGGAGCGCGGCACCTGGGCGGGCTACTGGTCGGCGCCGGTCGACTCCCCGCTGACGTACTTCAGCAACAACATGTTCCTGCGCTTCAACCAGCACAACATCGCCCAGCTGGGGGCCAACATCCCGCTCGGGCAGAAGGGCGGCTTCGACTGGAACGGCTCGGCCTGGACGCTGCTGTTCGAGTTCAAGGGCTACCTGATCATCGGCGTGTTCGGCTTGTTCGGCATCCTCGGCTACCGGTGGCTGGCCGCCGCGGCGTTCGGCATCATGCTGATGCTCAACACCATGACCTGGGGCGGCTTCGGCAACCCCGCCTACCTCGATCCGCTGCTGCGCGACTACCGCAACGTCATGGTCCTGACGCCGTTCTTCTTCGGCATCATGTTCGCGCTGTTCGGTGACAGGATCCGCATCGACGACCGGCTCGCGATAGCCGCCGGCGGCATGGCGTTCTTCACCTACTTCATCGGCTCCGGCTGGCTGATCTACGGCCAGTTCGGCTTCCTCTACCTGCTGATGTGGTGCGCCGTCCGGCTGCCGCTGACCAACTGGGAGAAGTACGGCGACTTCTCGTACGGCATCTATATCTACGCCTGGCCGCTGATGCAGCTCGCGGCGTACTTCGGGCTGCAGCACCACGGCTGGTGGGTCTACCACGTGACGCTCGTCGTGGTGATCCACATCGTCGCGTTCGTCTCGTACCACCTGCTCGAGAAGCGCGCGATGGCGCTGAAGAACTGGACCCCGGCCTGGATGGAGAGGCTGATCGCGACCGGCAAGCCGGGGGTCGACCGGGTGAAGGCCAGGCTGGTCAACCCCCGGTACTCCTCGAGCCACTTCGCGCGCCGGGTGCGCGACGCGGAGGCGACGGCGAAGGCCGACGTCGATTCGGACCGGCTCACCACGCACGTCATCTCCGAGCGGGTCGACAGCACCGAGCCGCTGACCGCCGACCATGGCGAGCGCACCGACGCCGACGCCGGTCGGACGGCGCCCGCGGACCTCCCCGAGGCGCTCGAGACGACCGCCCCCGAGACGCGCGCCGAGTCCACGAGCGCCGGGGCCAAGCGATGACCGCCACGGCTGCGGCCGCCGCGAAGCCCGGCGCGCCGGTCGATCCCGAGCCGCCACGCCGCCGAGCGACCGTCAAGGACTGGATCAACCGCAGCCTGCTCGTCCTGATCGCGATCCTCGTCGTCGTCGCGGCGTTCGTGCTGCCCCGGATCTACGACGCGAAGTACCAGGTGCGCGACCGCGGAGTCGGCGCCGCCCAGCCCGCCCCGGTGCTCAGCCCCGACCAGGAGGCGCTGTACGTCGACAAGACGGTCACGTCCGCTGCGCATCCCGGGGCCGTCGTGGAGGGCAAGGACGGCTACTACTTCCTCGGCGACACGCAGAACGCCAACTTCTCGCAAGCCGTCGGCCGGCGCGCCTACTCGCCCGCCGAGGTCGACCAGGAGGCCGGCGCGCTACGGGCCCAGCAGGTGTACCTCGCGTCCCAGGGGATCCCGCTCGCCTTCGTCGTCGCACCGGCCAAGTGGGAGATCTACCCGGACAAGCTGCCGGCCTGGACCGACGGCCTGCCGATGACGCACATCTTCGACCAGCTGCGCAAGGCGTATCCGGACCTCCCGCTGGTCGACGTCCGCCAGGACCTGCGGGACGCCCGCAAGACCGCCGACACCTACTCGCCGATGAACAGCCACTGGACCGACTACGGCGCCGCCGTCGCGTTCGAGGGCATCGCCGCGTGGCTGGAGAAGCACGCGCAGTCGATCGGCGCGGTCCCGGTGCCGAAGGTCGACGGCGTGCAGACGAAGCCCGACTACAACAACGAGCTCGACCCGCTGTACGGCATCAAGGGCACCAACCCGTGGACCGTCCCGCAGTACTCCGCGCCGCTGCCGGGATACCAGCTCACCCTCGCCGGCGGCCAGCCGGCGCAGGTGCCCGGCGGCACCGCGATCGACGCGAGCACCATGCCGGCGGAGACCAGCAACCCGGCGGCCCCGAACAAGAAGCGGGTGCTGGTGCTGGCCGACTCGACGACCACGGCCCTGTCGCCGCTGCTGGCGGCCACCTTCGCCGAGACCAAGATGGTCCGGCACTACCTGGACGCGCCCGGTCTGGCGCCGTCCGTCCCGCAGCTGGTCGCCGACTTCAAGCCCGACCTCGTGCTGTACTCGATGACCGAGCGGCACTTCAACCAGCCGCTGGCGGACGGACCGGTGTGGGACGGCGCCAACCGCTTCACGGCGTCCAAGGACACCGTCGCCTCGTGGCCCCAGGCCGATCCGGACGCGTGCAGCGGACCGGCCAACCTGTCGCAGCCGCTGACCTGCCGGGTGGACGCCGGCACGGCGGTCGCGCTGAAGGTCACGGCCACCAGCGACAAGCCCGCCGACGTGCAGCTGACCGCGGGCGACCACAAGGTCGCCCTGCACCTGGGCTCCGGTCCGAGCACCACGTACGCCGTGCTGCCGTCGCAGATCGCCAAGAACGACATCGTCATGACCGCGATCACGGCGGGGGCCTCGGCAAATATCACGGGCGTCGAGATCCGAGCGGTAACGTAGTCCCGACTTCATCCACGAGCAGAAAGCTGCGAAACATTGGCTAAGACGTGCCTGGTCACCGGCGGCGCGGGATTCATCGGCTGCGCGCTGAGCTCCCGCCTGCCCGAGCACTTCGACCGCGTGATCGCGATGGACAACATGCACCCGCAGGTGCACCAGTCGCCCGAGCGCCCGGCCGACCTCGACGAGCGGGTCGAGTTCGTCGTGGGCGACGTGACCAAGCCCGAGGACTGGGACCGTCTGCTGGCCGACGTGTCGCCGACGCACATCATCCACCTCGCGGCCGAAACCGGCACCGGGCAGTCCCTGCGTGAGGCGACCCGGCACGCCGACGTCAACGTCGTCGGCACCACCCAGATGCTCGACGCGCTCGTGCGCCACGAGAAGCTGCCGGAGAAGATCGTCCTCACCTCGAGCCGCGCCGTGTACGGCGAGGGCAAGTGGGTCGACGCGCAGGGGAACGAGACCTACCCCGGGCAGCGCTCCCGCCAGATGCTCGAATCGGGCACCTGGGACTTCCCGGGCCTGACCGCGACGCCATTCAACTCCGCCAAGGTCGAACCGCGCCCGACCAGCGTCTACGGGTCCACCAAGCTCGCCCAGGAGCACATCCTGAAGTCGTGGGCGCTGTCGATGAACGTCACCCCGGTGATCTACCGGCTGCAGAACGTCTACGGCCCCGGCCAGTCGCTGATCAACCCGTACACCGGCATCGTGTCGCTGTTCGCCCAGAAGGCGAAGGCCGGCGAGGTCATCCCGGTGTACGAGGACGGCGAGATCATCCGCGACTTCGTCTTCATCGACGACGTCGCCGCGTCGATCGTGCTCGGCACGCTGCATTCGGGCGCCAACGAGAACGCGTACGACATCGGCTCCGGCGAGGCGACCAGCATCCTCGACCTGGCCAAGATCGCCGCGAGCATCTACGACGCGCCCGAGCCGCAGATCAACGGGATGTTCCGCGACGGCGACGTCCGCGCGGCGTCCTGCACCATCGACGACAGCAAGGCCGCGCTCGGCTGGGAGCCGAAGGTCATGGTGGCCGAGGGCGTACGCCGGCTGTGCCGCTGGATCGACACCGGCGAGCGCGACTGACCCCGCCCGACCGTTCTGCGGGGCAGTAGGACACGCTATCGGCCCGATAGCGTGTCCTACTGCCCCGCAGATCTCGTTGGGGAGACCCGCGGCTACTGCTTGCTGCCCTGCAGCACCATGACGATGTCGCCGGGGATGGTCGCGCCGTCGGCGGTCGTCTTGAACTTGTCCTGCGCGGGGTTGATCTGCACCGTCACCGGCGCGCCCTCGGAGTGGTCGCCGGTCAGCCGGAGGGTGTAGGTCTCGCCGGCCTTCAGCGTCAGTCCGTCGGTCGGGAACGTCGCGTAGCCCACGCCGATCGCGTTGGCCGCCGCGGAGGTGTGGAAGACCGGCTTGCCGGCCTCGTCCAGGATCGCCACATTGACCTCGGACGAGTCGATCCAGGTCACCGCGGAGGCGTTCAGGCCGATCTGCAACGCGGTCACCTTGAGCGTGCGGTCGAACGAGATCTCCTCCTCGACCGAGGCCCCCGGCTTCAGGATGTCCACCTGGGTGTCGACCGGCGCCGGCGAGGCGGAGGAGTACGCCGTCGGGGGAGCCGGCAGCAGGTAGAAGCCGAACAGCAGCGCGCAGAAGCCCAGCATCGCGGCGAGCCGCAGCCACACGACGCTGCGGCTGATCGTCTCCAGGTTGGGCATGCCGACCAGGAACTCGGTCCGCGGGTAGTTCAGCACCAGCACCGCGAGCACGCAGGCCAGCATGAAGCCCACCAGGAAGGGGATCTTGTTCTGCTCCAGGCCGGCGGCGCGCAGCAGCTCGGCGGGCGTCCCGAACCGCTGCGGGGACGCCGGCGGGACCACCGCACCGAACGCGAGGTCCTTGAAGGTGCCGGAGTTGTACATCGAGTAGCCGACCATGAGGTAGAGCACCATCAGCGAGGTGCCGAGGCCGGTCTCGAGGATCGAGTTCAAGGTGAAGTGCCGCGGGTTGGCGAAGATGATCAGCACGGTGAACGGCGACACCAGCGCGATCCAGTAGGGATTCAGCGGGACGATCGCGCAGAACACCAGGAACGCGGCGAGCGAGACGTAGATCGCGAACGCCTGCACCTGGCGCTCGGTGACCGGTCGCTTGACGTAGGCGAAGATCGTCAGGCCCACCATGAACACCACGAACAGCGGGACCGTGATGTTCGACTGCCAGGTGAAGCCGGCGACGGTGAGCCGATTGAGCATCTCGTCGGTGAACCCGCCGGTCGAGATCTGGAAGGCGAGGTTCCCGCGGTACAGCAGCCGGCAGAACAGCAGCCCGAGGACGCCGACGATGATCTGCCCCGCCGCGCGCGGCAGCCGCTTCTCCCGCAGCAGCACCAGCGGGATGAACACGAACAGCCCGAAGAGCTTCAGCGTGTTCGCCGCGAGGAACCACAGCAGGAACGCACGCGTGCGGCCCTGCATGTACGCCAGGATGCCGGCGAGCATGAAGGTGACCGAGATGATGTCGTACTGGACGGTGACGAACACCGGTACGAACAGCGCCATCGAGGACAGGAAGTAGAAGGCCACCCACTTCGAGCGGGCGGCGGGCAGGCCCATCGTCCTGCCGATCGACATCATCAGCCGCGCCGAGATGAGCGCGAACACCACGATCATCAGCTTCAACCACAGCAGGGCCGGCGTGGAGTTCAGATAGTCGAAGTCGCCGAACTTGTAGAACAGGTAGGTCGGCAGGTTCCAGATCCCGAAGATCAGGTAGATCGGGATGTCGTACACCGCCGGATGGCCGTACGTCGAGTGGTCGATGGCGATCTGGTAGAAGTCCTGCGGGCGGCCGGCGAACAGCGAGTCCAGGAAGTTGAACGAGTGCTCGAACGTCGCCTTGACGTCGCCGTACAGGAAGGTGAAGTAGGCGAGCACCAACGTCGCTGCGAGGATCACCCAGTCGGCGATCCCCGGCCGCTCGACCCGCTTCCACCAGCGCCCGACCGGGCTCGCGAGGGTGGCCGCGCCGACCCGTCCCCAGGCCCCGTCCACGTGGTCCCAGCCGCGATCCAGGCCGGCACCGAGGCGTGCGCTGCGCGAGACCCTGGGAGAGGTGCGCTCCGCCGTGGCGCCTCCGGCGCCGGGAGCCGTCACCGGCTCGGCCTCGGTCGTGGTGACCGCGGTCGGCTCGACCGGCGTGGAGGAGGTCGCTTCGGACGCCGTCACCTCGGTCGTCGGCTGCTGCTCGGTGTCCTTCATGTCGTGCTGTTGCCTGCTTCCATTGGCGGGGTCACGCCCTCGCGCGCCGCGGCGGCGCGCCGGCCGGGGCGTTCGATGAGCATCTTGCGAGAGATGAAGTTGTAGACCATGACGACCGCGGTCGCGATGAGCTTGCCGACTAGCGGCGAGGCGCCCATCTTGTCGACGGTCAGCAGCAGGATCACCTGGTTCAGACCGAGCGCGACCATGTTGAGCCCGACGTACGTCGCGAACTCCTTGGCGATGCTGCGCCCTTCGCGCGCCTCGAACACGAACTTCAGCGTGAGCACGTAGTTCAGCACGAGCGACAGCGAGAAGGAGATGGTGCTCGCCACGATGTACTGGACGTCGAACATCCGGTACAGCAGCACGAAGACTCCGTAGTCGACGCTGAAGGAGATCAGCCCCGCGACCAGGAACCGCAGGAACTGCCACAGCAGCCGTCGCGCCCGCTCCTCGGTTCGCAGGACGGGGTCGTCGATCGGCGCGGTCATCGGCCGTCTTCGAGCGGGCTGTCCTTCGGTGCGGCCGGACCGCCGAGCGAGGCGCGGGTGCCCTCCGCGCCGCTCGGGGCCTGGCCGTGCGGGAAGTTGATCAGCTCGCCGACGACCACCCGCGGCTTCGTGGTGACCCGGCCGTTGATGCTCAGGATGTACTCGCCGAGCACCCCGATGAAGAACAGCTGGACCGCGCCGAGGAAGAAGATGCCGACCGTCGTCGAGGCATCCCCGGCGGGGTAGGTGTCCCAGTTGACGACCTTGTTGATGAACACGAAGATCGCCAGCCCGAGGCACACCAGGCCGATCAGCGCCGCGATGAACGTCGCCAGCCGCATCAGCAGCTTCGTGGACGACGTGATGCCCTGCATCGCGAAGTCGTAATTGCGCAGGAAGTTGAAGTTGGACTTGCCGCGGGCGCTCTTGGCCTGGTCGTACTGGACGATCTCGACGTTGAGCCCGTACTCGGCGACCACGGCCTTGAAGAACGGCTGGACGTCGTCGATCTCCGACAGCACGCGGATGAACTCGCGGTCGTACAGGCCGTAGCCGGTGAACCGGGGGATCTGGGTGGTGTCGGCGAACCATTTGATGACCGCGTAGTACAGGCGGCGCAGCGCCGTCATCACGAAGCCCTCGTCGCTGCTGCGGCGCTGGCCGATGACGACCCGGGCCCCGGACTCCCACGCGCGGACGAACTCCGGCAGGTTCTCCGGCGGGTCCTGCAGGTCGCCGAACAGCATGAACGTGGCGTCGCCGCTGCCGTACGTCAGCGCCGAGAAGACGTTGCGGTGGAACCCGAAGTTGCGCGCGTTGAGCACGCCGCGCACGCGGCCGTCCAGGGCGGCGAGCCGGCGGATCTCGGCGCGGGTTCCGTCGGTGGAGAAGTCGTCGACGAAGATGATCTCGTAGTCGTACCTCGGCAGCTGGTCGCGGAAGACGGCGGTGAGGCGGTCGAACATCTCCTGCACGCTGCGCTCTTCGTTGAAGCACGGGATGACCACGCTGATAGTGGGTCGTGACAACGAGTGCTCCTAGCGTTCCCTGGCGTTCGGCGGCCGGCCCAGTTTACCGCAGCAACGGCGCGGATCCGCGGATCGAGACGTCGTGCACAGCGGCCCGCAGGACCGCTAGTCTCACCATGTGGGAGGCACAACGGGGTGCCGCCCTTCTCCCGGAGGCCAGTGGTGAATCCAGGCACGCCCGTGGGCGCCGCGGTGGGCGATGCGGCCCAGCGCACGTCGTCGCTGCTGGGCGCGGCGGTCCGCGTCGCCAAGTCCGACCTCAAGTCGCTGCCGAAGGGTATCGGCGCCGACACCGCCGCGGCGTTCGTGCGCGCGTACTACTCGGAGACGGTGCCGGAGGACCTGGTCTCGCGGACCGCGGAGGACCTGGCGGCCGCGGCGCTCGGTCACCTCGCGATCGGTGTCGTCCGCAAGCCGGGTGAGGACATCGTCCAGGTGCGGGGGACGTCGGCGGCCCGCGCAGTGGTGGACATCGTCACCGACGACATGCCCTTCCTGGTCGACTCGGTCACCGGCGAGGTGCTGCGGCGTGACCACACCGTCCGGTTCATCGTGCATCCGGTCATGGACGTCGTCCGCGACCGCAGCGGGCGAATGCACGCGCTCGCCACCAGCGAAGCGCTCAACGCGCGTGCCGAGGCGTGGATCCACGTCGAGGTCATCGGGCCGCAGTCGACGCAGGACCTGCGCGACCTCGAACGTGCCCTGCGGGCGGTGCTGCGCAACGTGGCCGCCGCGGTCGAGGACTGGGAGGCGATGCGTGACCGCGCCCTCGCGATCGCGGCCGAGCTGCGCGAGAAACCACCGGCCGGCGTACCGGACGACGAGGTGACGCAGACGGTCGAGCTGCTGGAGTGGCTGGCCGCCAACCACTTCACCTTCCTGGGATACCGCGAGTACAAGCTCAAGAGGGTGCGCGGCGCCGATCATCTGCAGCCGCTGGCCGAGAGCGGGCTCGGGCTGCTGCGCGCCGAGGGCTCGCTGCCGTCGCGACCGCTGCCCGGGCCGTCGGCGGCCAAGGCGCGGGAGAAGCGCCTGATGATCATGACCAAGGCGTCCTCCCGGTCGCCGGTGCACCGCACCGCGTACATGGACTACGTCGGCATCAAGGTGTTCAACAAGGCCGGTGACGTCACCGGCGAGCGTCGCTTCGTCGGGCTGCTGACGTCCTCGGCGTACCGCCAACGGGTCGAGGCGATTCCGGTCATCGGGCACAAGATGCGCGCCGTCATCGACGCGGCCGGCTACCAGCGCGGCTCGCACACCGCGAAGGACCTGCGCGACGTCATCGAGTCGTTCCCGCGCGATGAGCTGTTCCAGTCCCGGATCGAGCAGATCCTGCCGGTCGCGCAGGCGGTCATCCGGCTGCCCGAGCGGCGCCAGACCCGGCTGTTCCTGCGCCGCGACGACTACGGCCGGTTCTACTCCGCGCTGGTGTTCCTGCCGCGCGACCGGTACTCCACACCGGTGCGGCTGAAGATGATCGACATCCTGATGCGTGAGCTGGGCGGGACGTCGTACGAGTACTCGACGCAGTCCAGCGATTCCCCGCTGGCGCGCCTGGAGTTCGTGATCCGGGTGCCGCTCGGCAGCGCCACCGAGGATCTCTCGCCCGAGCGGTTCGCCGAGCTGCAGGCGAAGATCATCGAGGCGTCCCGGTCGTGGGACGACGACCTGGCCGACGCGCTCCGCGACTACGACCCGGTCGAGCAGGCCGAGATCGAACGCTTCGCCGACGCGATGCCGCCTAGCTACCGCGCCTCGTACGGCGCCGCGGCGGCCCTCGAGGACATTGAGGTGCTGCGTCGCCTCGAGCGAACGGACCCGGGCACGATCAGCGCGGTGGCCGACCCCGCCGGTGCGGCCGGCCTCGCGCTGCGGCTGGTGCTGCCCGGCGAGGAGTCCGGGCACATCGACGAGTCCGGCGCCGACGAGCTGCAGCGTGACATGTTCCGGCTGAAGGTGCACTCGATGGACCGGCCCATCCTCCTGTCGAGCCTGCTCCCGGTGCTGCAGGACCTCGGCATGGAGGTCAGCGACGAGAACACCTTCGACTTCGACATCCAGGAGGCCGACGGCGAGCGCCGTCAGGTGTGGATCTACGACTTCGTCATGTCGGCCACCGGTGACGTGTTCGTCACCAGCGATCTGGCGGCCAAGTTCACCGACGCCGTCGCCGCGGCCTGGAGCGGCGTGGCCGAGAGCGACAGCCTGGGGGCGCTCGTCGTCGGCGCCGGCATGAGCTGGCGCGAGATCGCGCTGCTGCGCGCCTACGTGCACTACCAGCGCATGGGCGGCATGAGCTACAGCAAGCACTACGTCGAGCAGGCCCTGGTCGGCAACGCCGCGATCGCCCAGCTGATCGTCGACCTGTTCTCCGTGCTGTTCGACCCGGCGCGCCGCGGCGGTCGCGACGACGACGCCGCGGCGATCCGCGAGCAGATCAAGCAGGCCCTCGCCGACGTGGCGAGCCTCGAGGAGGACCGCACGCTGTCGGCGATCGCCGGCACGGTCGACGCCACGCTGCGCACGAACTTCTACCAGACCGACGACGCCGGGCACCGCCACGAGATCATCACGCTGAAGCTCGACCCGCACCGCGTCCCCGACCTGCCGTCGCCGCGTCCGTACCGCGAGATCTGGGTCTACTCGCCGCGGTTCGAGGGCGTGCACCTGCGCTTCGGCGCGGTCGCCCGCGGCGGCCTGCGGTGGTCGGATCGCCGCGAGGACATGCGCACCGAGATACTCGGCCTGGTCAAGGCGCAGATGGTCAAGAACACCGTCATCGTGCCGACCGGCGCCAAGGGCGGCTTCGTGCCCAAGCGGCTGCCCGACCCCGGGACCGACCGCGAGGCGTGGCTGGCCGAAGGCATCGCCTGCTACCGGGCGTTCATCCGCTCGCTGCTGCAGATCACCGACAACCGCGTCGGCGCCAAGGTGGTCCCGCCGAAGGGCGTCGTCCGCCGGGACGACGACGATCCCTACCTCGTCGTCGCGGCCGACAAGGGCACCGCCACGTTCTCCGACTACGCCAACGAGGAGGCGATCGCCGCGGGCTTCTGGCTCGGCGACGCCTTCGCCTCCGGCGGCTCCGTCGGCTACGACCACAAGGCGATGGGCATCACCGCCCGCGGCGCCTGGGAGTCGGTCAAGCGGCACTTCCGCGAGCTGGGCATCGACACCCAGACCGAGGACTTCACCGCGATCGGGATCGGCGACATGTCCGGTGACGTGTTCGGCAACGGGATGCTGCTGTCCGAGCACATCCGCCTCGTCGCCGCATTCGACCACCGGCACGTGTTCATCGACCCCACGCCGGACGCCGAGTCGTCGTACGCCGAGCGGCACCGGCTCTTCGAGCTGCCGCGATCCTCCTGGGACGACTACGACCGGTCGCTGATCAGCAAGGGGGGCGGCGTCTGGCCGCGCACCGCGAAGTCCATCCCGCTGTCCGCGCCGCTGCGTACCGCCCTCGGGATCGAGGGCGCGGCGACGTCGATCGCCCCCCTCGAGCTCATCGGCGCCATCCTGAAGGCGCCGGTCGACCTGTTCTGGAACGGCGGGATCGGCACCTACGTGAAGTCGTCGACGGAGACCAACGCGGACGTCGGGGACCGGGCGAACGACGCGATCCGGGTCAACGGCGCGCAGCTGCGCTGCCGGGTGGTCGGCGAGGGCGGCAACCTCGGGTTCACGCAGCGCGGACGCGTCGAGTACGCGCTGCGCGGCAACGGCGACGGCGGCGGCAAGATCAACACCGACGCCATCGACAACTCGGCGGGCGTCGACACCTCCGACCACGAGGTCAACATCAAGATCCTGATGCGCCGCGCGATCGACGACGGCGTCCTCAAGGAGTCGGCGCGGGCGCGTCTCCTCGCGTCGATGACCGACGAGGTGGGCGAGCAGGTCCTGGAGGACAACTACGACCAGAACGTCACCCTGCAGATGGAGGAGGCCAACAATCTCACCCTCAACGACGCGCACCGCCGGCTGATGCACCTGCTGGAGGAGGCGGGGCTGCTGGACCGGGACATCGAGTTCCTGCCGAGCGACGCCCAGCTGCGCGAACGCTACAAGGAGGGGCGCGGCCTCACCTCGCCCGAGCTGGCGGTGCTGCTGGCCTACTCGAAGATCCTCACCGACCGGTGGGTGCTCGACAGCGACCTGCCCGACGACCCGGCGTACACCCACCTGCTCACCGGGTACTTCCCGGCGCGCTTGCGCAAGAAGTACGCGAACGTCATGCAGGAGCATCCGCTGCATCGGGAGATCGTCGCGACGCAGGTCGCCAACCGGATCATCAACAACGCCGGCGCCACCGGGCCCATGCGGATGATGGAGGAGACCGGCGCGAGCGCCGTCGCGGTGTTCCGCGCCCAGACGGCGGCCAACCGGATCTTCGACCTGCCCGGGATGTTCGAGCGCATCGGTGTCCTCGACAACGTGGTACCCAGCGCGATCCAGACGTCCATGCGGGTCGAGGTGCAGCGGCTCGTCGAGCGGGCGACCCGCTGGATGCTGCGCAACGCGCCCACGCCGCTGCCGATCGTGCAGGTCGTCGACCGTTACCAGGACGGTGCGGCGGCGGTGATCGCGGTGCTGCCGGACGCGTTCACCGGCCTGGACCGCGACCGGTTCCGCGGCCGGGTCCGCGAGCTCGAGCACAGCGGCGTCCCGACCGAGCTGGCCACCCAGATCGCCTCCCTGCCCAAGGCCATCGCCGCGCTGGACCTCATCGACCTCGCCCGGGAGACCGGCAAGCCGATCAAGGATGTCACCGCGGCGTACTTCGCGCTCTCGGAACGGCTGCAGCTCTCCAGCCTGCTGGAGCTGATCATCGCGATGCCGCGCGACGGCCGGTGGCGCTCGATGGCACGCGGCACCCTCCGCGACGACCTGAACGGCGCGCACGCCGCGCTCACCGCGCAGGTGGTCGGTACCCGCGGTGCGGACATCGGCGAGCGGCTCGACCGGTGGCAGGACGATCTGCCGGCGCCGTCCGCGCAGGCGCTGGAGATGCTCCGCGAGATCCTGGACGGCGACAACCCCGACCTCGCCTCCATCGTCGTCGCCGTGCAGCTCGTCCGCGACCTGGTGACCGGGTCCACGACGACCCACTGACCCGCGGTCGCCGGCCGCGTGCCCGTTGTGTTGTGACCACTTCGGGCGACGTCGGAATGTGTCAAGCAGCTTGAGACAGTTCGGGTTGCGGCCGCGGTGGGTTGATGTGGACGACGCCGGGCGGTGCTT